>CAMCQT010000022.1 GCA_945877125.1 Candidatus Brevifilum fermentans
ACGCAGATTGGGTCACCTGCCCCTGCTCCCAAACGCCGAGGTAAATCCCCGGGCAGGCGCAAAGGCACAAAACTCACCCCAAGAAAACGCCAGCCAGTCATGAAAAAAGGCATGCCCTTAGTTTTTTAGCCGCCGGGTCGTTCGTTTATAGTTTTATGAAGGTGCTACCTTGCTCTTTTTCTCAAGCAAGTTTCTTCAACTTGTCAAAAGTCCAAGAATTCAGGCAGGGCACTTTTTACTTATAAATAATAAGTCATCCTCTGCAAATGGGTGGCTGGATCAATGTGCTGTACTTTGACATTTTCCGGCACGCTCAAGCTGATGGGCGCATAATTGAGAATGGCCCGCACGCCTGCTTCCACCAGTTTGTCGGTGATGCCTTGTGCCACTGAAGCAGGCAGGGTCAACATCGCAATTTTGATGTCAGCCGCCTTCACTCTTTCCACTAAATTAGCGGTGTCTTCTATTGTAAAATCACCAATTTTTTGACCTATTTTGTTTTTGTCATTGTCAAAGATCATGACAACATTGAATCCGCGATTGGCAAAACCTTGATAACGTGCCAGCGCGTGTCCCATGTCGCCTGCGCCGACAATGATCACATCCCACATGCGGTCTACTTTGAGGATTTCGCGTAGCTTATCAATAAGGTAGTCAATGGAATATCCCGTGCCCTGTTTTCCGAACTCGCCAAATTGGGAAATATCCTTGCGGATCTGCGCCGCAGAGATACCCACACGGTCTCCCATTTCTTGTGAGGATGTGGTTTTGAGCCCATTATCTGCCATGCGTTGCAGCGCACGTAAATAAACAGGTAGACGCGTAATAATAATATTAGGAATTTTTTCTGCGTTCACTTTTTTTTATCCTCATTTTTGTGAAATACTAGAGTAAATTTACCATAAAATGCGATTTTGTACAATTAGGCACAAATCTGGTACAAGTACTTCACAAACGGGGCAAAAGGACAGTATTTATTCTCTTGTGGCTATTTTGCACGAAACGGGCTGGCTATAAAGGACGTTGCAGTCAATCCACGGGTCTTGATCGCCAAACTTGACCAGCACGTGAATCTCACCAAGAAGTTCATCGTAACTGCCCACAAATAAATATCTTGATTCCTGAACGTATTCTTCCACGGTGTTGAGTGCCCTTGCATGTACCTCTCGCGCAAGAACCTTGTCTACATTTTCGTTGTTTTTGTTATCCAAAACAAACTGGATGGCATTATCCACAGCCGCAATGGACGCTCGAAAATGCGAGTTGATCAGGGTGTCTGTAATTACTCCGCTGATGCTCATTACCATGATACAAAAAAAGAGCGGCGCGATTTTCCCAAAAATGGATGTGGAAAAAACTGCCGGCTCTGTAATGGGCAATTGCGTAACGCCAACGATCAGCGTGAACGGAAGCACCCATGCAAGCGAAACGCCAAAGCGAAATACGAATTCCATGCCTTTCTCGTAATTCAATAACGCACCCAATTGTGGGTCGAGTTTTGAAACAATGAAAGGATTGATCTGCAACGGCAAGGTAACCATGATCCACGCAAAGAATAAAGATGAAGTGAGCCAGAAGACAACACCCAGCAGACTGCTCTCTGATCGCGCAGTTAACCAGCCGGTAATTCCGCCGATAACAGCACAGAAGGTCAAGCCAGTAATGAGCATAACCCATGGCAGGTAAGCATTCGAGGCATTCAGCATGAAACCATCCCTGCCCCAGGACGCCACCGCAAAAGCAATCCCCGCTGTCATGCCGTAAAGCATCCCAAATTTTCGTTTTAACTGCACGATTTCAGGACGCGCATTCAAATTATCTAACTTGTGTAATGGTTTCATTTTAACGAATACTCTCCACGCTCAAAATATAATTTGTATAACCGGCAGTATTTATGCTGGCTTCTGAAAGCCGTAAAAGATAATTGTCGTTTGGCACAACCGACACAAAAGATTTGCCCCCGCACGAAAGCAGAAAATCATCCGCAGGTTTTCCGCTGTGCCACAACTCCACGCGCAGGGTGTTGCTTGAACACGCCGCTTGAATTGCAATAACCTCGCCATAGGTCGAAAACTGCATCCAATCTTCAACATCGCCGTCTGGCGCAGAGACATCACCGCTCACCTGCAAAGTGCGCGCGCCTGTCGGCGCAAAAATAGCCGCCGCCAGCGGAGCCTGCATCGAATCGCCATCTTGCACAGCCAACATTGCAATTGATTCTGGAGCCGCAACTGTCGGCGTTGGCGTTTCATCCGCGGCGACCCCGATCAGCGGCACACCCTCAATATTCCCCATTTGCAAAAACTCCGCAGTCACCCAGCCTTTTCCATCGGACGCGCCGGCAAACTCAATTTGTATCCATGCGCCGTTTGGATTCTTGCCCGTGATAAAAATAACATCATTCGAATTAAGCACGCCAAGCAACTCATACTCTGTACCGGGACCGTTGCGAACATTTATTTTTTGGATGACAAGCCCGCTCACACCCGCCCCCGAGCCTGAGGTGGTCTCAACCAGCGGAATCTCCGCTGGGGCATTTACTTGCACATACTCCGCCCGTACCCAGCCTTTGCCAGCGCCTGACTCAGCATACATAACCTGATACCAACTTCCGCTTGCGTCTTTGCCGATGACCTGCACTTTGACAAACTGACCGATCATCCCCAACAATTCGCTCGCCGTGGAAGTTGCCGCACGCACATTAACCTGTGTGGTCGTCATCCCTTCAACCGGGGAGAGGTTAGTCTCTTCGACAGCGCTTGGCACAGGCGTAGACTCGCTCAAAGTTTGAGGAACCTGCGTCGCCGGCGGAGTGAGCGTAGGCGCCAGCGTAGCCGTGACAAAATCAGGCGTCATTGCCAATCCGCTTTCACTTGTGATCTTTCCACTGCAACCTGTGCAAACAAGTATTGTGACAATAAATAGGGAGATATTTTTATGATACACAAACCTATTGTATCTAAAATTTAGGTCGTGTGCATCAGATAATTTTTTCGAACAAAAAAGCCGCGTGCTGGCGGCTTTTTGTGTGCCCTCGCGCAGGCTCGAACTGCGATCCTCGGCTTCGGAGGCCAATACTCTATCCATTGAGCTACAAGGGCTTATCGAACGGAATTTTACCATAGCGGGGAGTGCGTATACCTCACTTGCGTCGCACTCCAGTGCAGGTGTAGCACGAATTTTCTGTGCATTCGCGAAATTCGCCCAATTTGCGTAATTCGCGTTAAGCCTTGGCTGTAAACTTATAAAATGGTCAAACTACTTTGAGAAAGCCGTACGGTGCGAGGTAAATTATGAACGCGGGCGATCAAAACGCAATTTCGCCGATCTGTTCAAAGTTGATGTCGAACAATTCCTCGGCTTCGGTTTCCAACTCGGCGTCGGCGGCGTCTCCGGCGCGGATGCCGCGGTTGCAATACGATCTATAGGGGCAATAACTGCACTTCGAGACCACATCAGTTTTCGGGAAGTCTGAGGCGCTGGCGATTTCATCCGCAAATTTTATGAGCGCATCCCAATCCCGTTTGTATTGATCTGCTTTATAAATGAAACGCGCGGGTTCGGCGGGGAAGTCTGCGAACCAGTAGATCATTTCAATTTGTTCCGGCGCAAAAGGTTTGCCGTGATTGAGGTGCGCGCCCGCCTGCACGAGCAGTGCCTGATAAACCCGCGTCTGCCAGCGGATGTGAAGGAATTCATTTTTTGGCCGCTTGCGATAGGTCTTCCAATCGAAAATAGTGACCTGATCTTTGCCGACTGCGATCAGATCATATTTTGCGACCAGACGAAATTTTCCGAGTGGGGCAGAGAGGGCGATCTCAGGGTAGAGACCTGACAGGTTTTTAAAACCTGTCAGGTCTTTGGCATTAATATAATTCTCCCACCATCTTTGCAAATTTTCGGTGTTGGCTAATTTGCCGACCTGCTCGGCAGGGATGCCGATCAGATGCTGCTGCACGAGGCGGTGAAAATATTCGCCTTCCTTTTGATGCTTCTCATTTTCGAGCGCGGGTTCTGTTTCAATGGCAGGGTACGCCAGCCGTTGCAGGTAGCGCAACTCGAAGCGGCGTGGACAATCTTGATAGTCTTGCAGGGATGATTGGCTGAGAGTGGTCAGTTGTTCGGGCATGGCTCTATTTTGCCACAGAATGATTTGCCTATGCTATACTTTTGAGAAAATTGGGGGCGGCTGGTTTAGCCGCTCCAAAATGGGAGTTTGAAATGGGTCAGGATGCACAGGTAGCTGTTTTCATTGATTATGACAATATTGAAATAAGTGTTGAAGAAGTGTTCGGAAAAACCGCAGATGTGGATTGGAATCGCATTTTGCAGGCGGCCACTCAAATGGGGCGTGTGGTCTTGCGCCGCGCCTATGCCGATTGGGCCGAAGCCGCCGCCAAACAACGTCAGTTGCTTGCGCTGGGTGTGGAGTTGATCCATGTCAACAGCAAGCGCGGCAAGAACGCGGCAGATATTCGCATTGTGATCGACGCACTGGAATTGCATTACACCGAGATCAGCGCTTTTACACATGTCCTGCTGGTTTCAGGTGACGGCGATTTTACCGAGTTGGTTCACCGCCTGCGCGCGCATGGAAAGATCGTCATCGGCATGGGTATCAGCGGCACGAGCGCCGAGTACCTTGTCAACGCCTGCGATAAATTTATTTTTTACGATAAATGGCAGGGCGTGAATAAGGTCAAGAAGTCGACTCAAAATGGCTCAAGCCAAAATCCGCCGGCTCAAAAGCAAAATAACGCAAGCGCGGCAAAATCCGCTTTGCCCATTGCCACCACCCCCGAAGGGAAATTTGAGCAGTATTCAAACCTGCTTTCAGCGCGCAAAATTCGCATTGTAAATGGCGACCAACGCCCGTTTATTGTTTATAAAATGTACGAAATGGTCAGGAATGCTCCCGACCAAATTACCTTTAATCAATTGAAGGAACAGGCTGAGGAGTTTTTTGCAAACACAACACCCAAAATAGACTCGCAAGTTGTGCTCGATATCGCGCATCAACTTTTTCATACTTTCTGTTTTGAATTTGACCCCGAAAGCCACGAGCGTATTTTGAACCGTAAAATGTTCTTCGCGGCAGATGTGCAAAAAGCGCCAGACCTGCTTGATAAATGTGACCGAAAAATTTTGCAGCTTCTTATCGCCGACATCGGCTCTTCAGAAAATTTGGATCTGGAAGTTGTTGCGCGTCTGCTTTATGGCGGCGTGCGTACCCCCAAAGTTTTAGATCACATCGCTGATCTGATGGCGGCAGGCTAAATCAGTTATAATCGCGGACATGATTTACGATTTCAGTGCAGGCAAATCCCCCTTAATAATTGGCGTGCGTGGCTTCATCTTCGCAGGGCTTCCTTGAATCGCGCCTGTACGTCGAAAGCATTTCTCTAACTTTCTCACGCCGCAGGTTGCTCCTGCGGCGTTATTATTTTCAACGCAGGGGCATAAAAAATCTCTGTTCATCTCTGTTTATCAAGGTGAATAATTAACAGGAAACAAAATGGTACAACTTCAACTCGCAAACATCACTCTTATCCTCGGCGCACGACGCATCTTTGAAAATCTCAATTGGGAAATTCAAACGGGGCAAAAGATCGGACTCATCGGTGCGAATGGCGCGGGGAAATCCTCGCTATTCAAGATGATCGAAGGCGAATATGCCCCCGAACTGGGCGGAGCGATCACCCGCGCCCGCCTCATCACAACCGGATACCTGTCACAGTCTCCCGAGCTTGATCTTACGCTGACAGCTTTGGAGGCCGCACTCGCGGGCAATCCGCGCGTGGCACAAATCCATGCAGAATTGGAACGCGTGGAAAATAGCCTGGGCGACCCCGAAGTCTACGGCAATGAGCGCAGGCTTTTGCAGGCGCTTGAAGTCCAACATAAACTTGTCGAAGAATATCATGCGCTCGGCGGCGACTCGTATCCCGCGCGGGTGCGTGAACTTCTGCTCGGGCTGGGACTCGCTCAAAGTGAACTGACCAAGCCGCTCGCGGTGTTGAGCGGCGGACAGAAAAAACTGGTCGGGTTGGCGCGTCTGCTTTTAGTCCGCCCTGATATTTTGCTGCTCGACGAACCCGATAATCATCTCGACCTGCCCGGAAAAATGTTCCTCGAAAAACTCATCCGCGAATACGAAGGGACGGTGGTATTGATTTCGCACGACCGTTATCTGCTCGATGCCGCAGTCACGCACATCGCCGAGTTGGAAGATGGCAAGCTGACTTTATTCAGCGGCAACTACACCGAGTTCGTGCTGGACAAAGAAGAACGGCTGGCGCGGCAGGAGGAATTATTTCAAATCCAAAAACGCAGCCTTGCCCGCATGGAGATGGCGCTCAAACGGTACAAAGTGTGGGTGCAGTTCAGCGATAAATTTGCAACCCGCATCCATGCCATGGAAGCACGCATGGCGCGTGTGGACCGCATTGACAAGCCGACGCTGGATCGCAAACGCATGGATATGCGTCTGAGCGGCTGGCGTGGATCGAACAAGGTTTTGGAACTTGCCGAGCTTTCAAAGTCATTTGGTTCGAAACAGATATTTTCAAACCTCAACGAAACCATCTGGCACGGCGAGCGGGTGGGGCTGATCGGTGCGAACGGCGCAGGCAAATCTGTCATGCTGAGAATGATTCTCGGACAGGAACAACCAGACGCGGGCGAGATCAAGATCGGTCCCAGCATTTCCATCGGGCATTACGCGCAGGAACATGAAACGCTGGACTTCAATCAAACTGTTTTAGATGCCGTGCGTTATGCGGGCGAAATGAGCGAATCACGGGCAACCGCTTTTCTCTTGCATTATCTTTTTACCTACAAGCAGGTTTCGCAAAAGATTGGCGAACTTTCAGGCGGCGAGCGCAGTCGTTTGCAACTGGCGCTGGTGGTTTTGTCGGGCGCAAACTTCCTGCTGTTGGATGAACCCACCAATAACCTCGATATCGCTTCGGCAGAAGTTCTTGAGGAGGCACTCGAAGATTTCGAAGGCACGGTGCTTGTCATCTCGCATGACCGTTATTTTCTCGACCGCACGGTTGAAAGATTGCTGGTCATCGAAGAGGGTCAACTGGTTGAATACGCAGGCGGCTACAGCGATTACTTGGAAATGAAAGGTAAAAAACAATAAAACGCTATGCTATACTTGGTCTATTATTTCACAAACCAGACACCCAAAACAGGAGTTTCCAATGCCAAAGAATATTGTGTTGACCCTGACAGGCCGCGACAAAGTTGGAATCGTTGAGAACGTAACAAGCGTGATCGCCAAACGGGATGGTAATGTGGAATCCAGCCGCATGGCGCGACTTGGCGGGGAATTCGCCATGCTGATGCTGATCACGCTTTCTGATAAAGAGTTCGCCAACCTCGACCAGGATTTTCAGCAATTACGCGGCGAGGGTTATCAAGTCAGTGTTTTGCAAACGGAAGATGATTCGAAGAAGTATGCAGGCTGGCTGCCGTATGAAATTGAAGTGACAGGCGCGGATCACGAAGGCATCATCCATGATATTTCGCATCACCTTGCCGTGCAG
This sequence comes from Candidatus Brevifilum fermentans, assembly GCA_945877125.1. Classification (GTDB taxonomy): domain Bacteria; phylum Chloroflexota; class Anaerolineae; order Anaerolineales; family Villigracilaceae; genus Villigracilis. The sequence continues at coordinate 7,554 of CAMCQT010000022.1, forward strand.
GGCATCAACATCGAAAACATGGATACGAGTTCCACGCCCGCACCGATGAGCGGAACGCCCTTGTTTATGATGAAGGGCGTCGTCCTCGTTCCGCCGAAGTTGAACTTCCATGCCTGGAGCAATGCGCTGGAAGAGATCGGTGATAAGTTGAATGTGACTATCAAGGTTGGGGTGGTGAAGTAAAACCAATAAACAAAAAAGCCGCGACAAATTTGTCGCGGCTTTTTTTTACCAATTACCAATTACCACCTAGAACAACCCAACTACTTTCCCGGTCTTCAAATCCAAGTCCACATCATAGAACACGGGGCGAGTGGGCAAGCCGGGCATCGTGCGCATATCGCCGAGGATTGGATACAGGAAGCCTGCGCCAACGCTGGCGCGGATTTCGCGCACGCCAATGCGGAAGCCCGTCGGCGCGCCTTTCTTCGACGCATCCGTTGTGAAGGAAAGGTGGGTCTTTGCCATGCAGATCGGCAATTTATCGAATCCCTGTCGGGTGTAGCGTGCAATCTGTTCGTCGGCTTCGGGGGAATAATCCACACCGTCGGCATGATAAATTTCGCGGGCGATGGTTTCGATCTTTTCCTTGATGGTGTCTTCCAGCGGATACAAGAATTTGAAATCGGTTGGCATTTCAGCGGCTTTGATCACAGCCTGAGCCAATTTCTTTGCGCCCGCGCCGCCATCTGCCCAGTGAGTGGATACAACCGCGTCCATCGCGCCCATCTTGATTGCGGCTTCGCGGATAATTTCCACTTCGGCGGGAGTATCCGTCGCAAATGAATTTACTGCCACAACCACATGCACGCCGAATTTGAGTGCGTTCTGAATATGACGCTCAAGATTGGGAAGCCCCGCGCGCAACAGTTCAAGATTTTCATCTGTGTATTCTGAAGCAAGCGGTTTGCCTGCCACAACTTTCGGCCCGCCGCCGTGCATCTTAAGTGCGCGAACGGTGGCAACCAGCACCACCACCTGCGGAGTTAATCCCGAGTAGCGGCACTTAATATCAAAGAATTTTTCCATGCCAATGTCTGCGCCAAAGCCAGATTCGGTGATGACATAATCTGCAAGTTTGAGCGCGATCTTATCCGCGATGATCGAGGATTGTCCGTGAGCGATATTGGCAAAAGGCCCCGCGTGGACGGTGGCGGGCGTGCCTTCGAGGGTTTGCATCAAGTTGGGCTTGATGGCGTCTTTCATCAAAACGGTGATCGCGCCTGCCACACCGAGGTCTTCGGCTGTTACGGCTTCTCCGCGTTTGTTCGAGGCGACGACCATTCTGCCGAAGCGTTCGCGCATATCTTCCATGTCGGTGGTCAGCGCTAAAACAGCCATGATCTCAGAGGCTACGGCAATGTCATACCCTGTGCGGTGTGCGTGCCCAACTTCATCCTTGCCCAAGCCGACTTCGATTTCACGCAACATGCGGTCATTGATATCCACCACGCGCCGCCATGTGATGGTGGCTTCGTCAATATCAAGCCGCGCAAAACGGGAGCGTTCTTCGGCGGTCAACTCATTCGGGTCAGTTTTCTCAATGCCGAGTTTCTTTAATCGGCGGAGCATGTTCGTGGCGAATCTTCGTCCGCCTTTTTTATCCAGCGGACAAAGTGCATTAAATAATTTCTCGTCGTCCTGCATTTTTTCGTGCATCACACGCGCATCCAACGCGGCGGCTGTTAAATTATTCGCCGCGGTAATCGCATGGATATCGCCTGTCAGATGCAGGTTGAAATCTTCCATCGGGATGATCTGCGAATATCCGCCGCCCGCCGCGCCGCCTTTGATGCCGAAGGTCGGTCCCTGCGAAGGCTGACGAATTGCCGTGATGACCGTCTTGCCCAAAAGCGCGCCCAACGCCTGCGAAAGACCCACGGTGGTCGTGGTCTTGCCTTCGCCCAGCGGGGTGGGGGTGATGGCGGTTACATCAATATATTTTCCGTTCGGGCGATTCTTAAGGCGTTCCAAAATTTCAAGTTTGATCTTTGCTTTGTAGGGGCCGTACAATTCAAGTTCATCTTCGCGGATGCCAAGTTCAGCGGCGATCTGCGTAATTGGTTTAATGTCTGAAGCCTGCGCAATGTCAATATCAGAGGGGACAGGGCGTACCAGCTTCAACTTGGTCGCTTTGAATTTCACGACACCTTTTGCAGAGCGGGGCGCGGCTTTCTTCACAACCTTTTTCCCCTTCGGGGACGATGTTGCAACAACTTTCTTCGCTGCTGCCTTCACGGTTTTTTTAGCGGGTTTTGCTTTGGTAGCCATAAAATCTCCTTGTTTATTATATATAATTTCGCAATCCCTATTATCTGGATAATCAATAAAAAAAGCAAGAGAGTTTCGTCACCTCTTTGTCATACCCAATCCCAAAGGGATGAAATGATTATAGAAACAAGCAAACATCAAACCCAATCCCGAAGGGATGGCATAATTTTCTAAAAAACCATGACACCCCTTCGGGGTTTGGCGCGTTCATTTTTTGCGAAACTATAATCATTGCACTCCTTCGGAGTTATCCACTCAGCAGAGTCCCCACATTTTCGCCTTTTAATGCGCGTGTTAAAGTTCCGTTTTCTTCTGCTGAAAAAATTTGTACAGTCAACCCTTTATTTTTTTTGATTAATTCAAGCATTTCCTCCACCTTGGCCTTCATCCCACCCGTGACATCGGTGCTCGCCGATCCGCTGATTCCTGCTCGCATCTTTTCATAATCTGCCAGTTGAATCTGTTTCACAAGCTTTGTCCTCGCTGGGAAATCCTCCCATACGCCCGCCTCGATTCCCGCCAGCAAAATCCGCGTGGGCGGAAAGTGTTCCGCAAGGAAGCCGAACACATCCTCAGTCGAAAGGATCGTCCCGCCGAGTGTTTCGTCGAATGCCACATCTCCATGCACAACGGGCAGTAAATGTACCTCCAGTGCATTTTGTATGGCGAGGATATTGTGCGAGGTTACTTTCCTATTATTTGAAACCATCGAAGAGGAAGGCGAAAACGGAATGGCAGGCACGCTTGCTTCGAGCAGGGTTTGCATCACGTAGCGCGTCAACTCTGCCGCTTGAAAACGTACCTCTGCGAAGCCCTTCCAATAATCCCCCTCTCCCTGTTGTGGGAGAGGGGCTAGGGGTGAGGGCTTCACACCGTCGCGCGTGCCATATTTTTTCGCGGCGGTGTGCCCGAACGAGCCAGAACCATGCCCCAGAATTAGAACCAGCTCAGGGGTTGAGTCCAGAACCGTTTTTATTTCCAGCGCCAGATCTTTGAGTTTATCCAACCTTGGGGTGTAGGGCTTATCCTTGTCGGTGATGAGTGATCCGCCCAATTTGAGAAAGATGATTTCTTTTGTCATGCGCTATGTTTTACCATAATTTGAACTTTGGTGGAGCGCGGACTTCAGTCCGCTTTTTCGGCAAATGCAGACTGAAGTCCGCGCGCCATCCTACATGCTATAATCCTGTTTATGGATATTCATGCTGGGATTATTGCCTTATCAATTTTGATTATTGTTGCCGCTATCTTTGCCATACGTGCCGCCCTTCGCATGATGCAGTCGGCGCGTAAATTATCCTTTTACAGTTTGCGCCGAATGCGTAACAGGAATGCCTTGCAGCTTTTCTTATTTGCCTTGTTTTTATTCAGTTGTGCGTTCTGGCTTCCATTTTATGGCGAGCCAATTGTTTATGTGTATTTTCCGCCATCGCTCACGCCGTCTGTAACGCCGACGATCACGATGACGCCGACCATCACGTTAACGCCAACGATCACAGTCCCGCCGACGCTTACGTTGACTCCCTCTGTTTCTGAAACGCCCACTTTAACCCTCACGCCATTTTTGCCCGTTGCAATTGAAGCATTGTTTCAAGGCGAGGTGACCCCTAACCCAGATGCCATTATCACCGCGCTTCAATTTTCAACTGAGTTTGACGGCACGAATCCAATAGACCCTAAAACTGTTTTTGAGCTTCCCATTCAAACCATGTACGGCGGTTTTGATTATGACAAAATCATTCCCGGTGTGCAATGGACTGCGCTCTGGTATCACGATGGTCAATTAGTATGTTATGAAACTAATCCTTGGAACGGCGGTACGGGCGGAATCGGCGGCTACACCGAATGTACAGACCCGATCGGCGGCTGGCAGCCTGGCCAATATGAAGTGCAAATATTTATGGGATATGAATGGGAGTCGATCGGGCGTTTTATTGTGATTGAATCTCCTGATGCAACGCCAACCTTTACTCCGATTCCTGCGGCTACTCCGTAAAAAGTGATTGGTAATTGACTCTAATCTCCAATCATTAATCTCCATTCTCTCCGAGGTTATATGACCGAAAAAGCATTTCAAGATTTCTACCCCGAATACTTCGCGCATTGCTACGGCTGTGGAAGTATGAATGAAGTGGGGCATCAACTTAAAAGTTTTTGGGATGGAGATGAATCTGTTGCATATTTTCAACCCCAGCCGTATCACACTGCTATTCCTGGATATGTGTATGGCGGGTTGCTGGCTTCGCTGGTAGATTGTCATGGAACGGGCACAGCCGCCGCGGCAGGTTACCGCGCCGAAAACCGTGCCATGGATACCGAGCCGCCTCTGCGTTATCTGACCGCTTCATTACATGTGGATTACCTCAAGCCCACGCCGCTGGGTCCTGTGTTGGAAATCCGCGGACGGGTGAAGGAGGTCAAGGGGCGCAAGGTGGTTGTGGAGGAATGGATTGTGGCAAACGGGGTGATTACGGTGAAAGGTGAGTTGGTTGCGGTGCAGGTGCCAGAGAGTTTGGTGAATGAATTGCTTAAGGATGAAGGATGAAGGATGAGGGATGAAGAAGTGAAAAAAAGTCCCGCATGTTTCAGTGGATTCTCCAAGCCACTGTTCATGCGGGACTTTTTATTTATGCAAAGTATTCATCCTTCATAATTCATCCTTCATCCTTTCCCCTACTTTCCTCTACATCGCCCAACCCTTTTTCTTTCCGCTCATCTCTGCTGCGATCTGCGCGGCGAGGCGGGCGTTGTTTAAGAGCAGGGCGATATTTGCTTTCAATGATTTGCCTTTGGTCAATTCGCTGATTCGTCCTAGCAAAAACGGCGTGAGTTTCTGACCGTGGATTCCCTGTGCGATGGCTTCGGCGGAGGCTTGGGCGATGATCGGTTCCATTTCGGCGGCGGAGATTGCGTCGGCTTCGGGGATGGGGTTGGTGACGAGGATGCCGCTCTTCATGCCCAGGTTCCAATGGGCTTGGGCGAAATCTGCAATTTCTTTGGGAGAGTCGAGGCGGACGCTGACGCCAAGTCCGCTTTCACGGGAGTAGAAGGCGGGGAATTCATCGGTTCCGTAGCCGACGACGGGGACGCCCATCGTTTCGAGGTATTCGAGCGTGGCGGGCAGATCTAGAATTGCTTTGGCTCCGGCACAAACGACGACGGTGGGGATTTCTGCCAGTGAGCGCAAATCGGTTGAAATATCAAAAGATGATTCTTTGTGAACGCCGCCGATTCCGCCTGTGGCGAAGACTTTGATGCCGGTCATATTTGCGGCGAACATGGTGCCGGCGACGGTGGTTCCGCCGTCTGCTTTTTTGACGATGGCGGTGGCGAAATCACGGTGACTCACTTTCAGCGTGGAATCTAATTCAGAAAGCCGAACCAGCTCCTCGTCTGAGAGTCCGATGCGAATCTTTCCATCCAACAGGGCAATGGTGGCGGGAGTCGCTCCGGCATCACGCACTTGTTTTTCCATGTTGCGCGCCAGTTCCAAATTTTGGGGGCGGGGGAGACCGTGGGTGATGACTGTGGATTCGAGTGCAACAACAGGCGCGCCAAGGTCGAGCGCGATTCTTATTTCGGGGGTAATTACAAAGTTGGGATGTTTCATGGGGTTATTTTATCCAATGGTTGGTGAGATAGGTGATGTCGTAGAGCGTTTTTTCGATTTTGATGAGTTCGACATGTTTGGCTTCAGGAGCGCGGCTGTCGTTTTCGATCAATGCTTTTGCGGCGATCAATTCCTTGCGGAATGTTTTTAACATTTCCTGTGCAATGGTGAGGGCATCTTTTTTGCCGGTATCGCGCTGGGCAAACTGGGTTTTGAGTTCGGGGTTCATGACAAGAATGGCGCCCAATTCCTGGAGTTCTTTTTCCACATCCTTGCCTTTGTGGGGCGCGATTCCTTTTTCGTAATTATCAATGACAACGCTGTTGATCAGTTTGATGATCTCGGCTATTTCATGTGTCTTTTTTGATTTCTCCACTGCGCCGCGTCTTTTTGCGTTTTCATGCGAAAGGTTCCACGCCGCTTTAATTTTATCGTGGATCAGGTAGGAGGGCAGCTGCCATGTGCCAATATCTATCCATTCGACGGATACGCCAAGTTTGGCGGCTTTCTCTTTGAATTTTTTTTCAAAGAACTGTGCGGTGATATTGGAACGGGATTGGAATTTGGGCGCGAGCGATGCCTTCTTTTCTTCTGTGATTGTTTGTTGACCGGTTAATTCCACGCGCATTTGCGCGATGGTTTCATCGTTTATTGAAGCATTGTCCATTTCTTTTTGGCTGATGCTGACCAGTATCTCGCTCAAGGTGTGTGATTTGATCAGTTCCTCCAACTCGGAAATAACCAGCGGAATGATGGTGGTGTCCCAGGGGAAGGTGATGCCGGGCTGTTTGAATGATTCGGGTGTGATGATGGCTTGATTGTAGACCAGGGCTTGCACGGCGTCTTCATCAAATAGATATGCGTTATTTTGTGCCGAGACGGTTTCGTTTATTTTTTTGCGCAAAATACTAAAGATGACTTTAATATCCAACGCTTCAATTGGGATGCCATCTTTGGTGCGCGATTTGAGGGAAAGTGCACCGACGAATTGGTCGCGCAAATTGATGATCGCGTATTCGCGTTCACCTGATTCGTCAGATTGTCCGATCTCACGAATCCGTTCGAACCTGCCGAGTTTCCATACATTGCTGCGTGGATAAATAACCTCGGGGTCTCCGTTCACTTTTTCAAGCAGCGCCACACTATCCAAATTGACTTGAATGGAACCAGGTCCGCCGATCAGAATCAGCGGCGAGATTTCATCTGCTTCTGTGATCTGTCCTTCATTGATGGTGATTTTTTCGTGACCGTATCCGAAGGCGACCTCTTCAAGGAAGTTGGTTGCGAGGTCTTCTTCATCCTCATCCAACTCGTAAACATCTTCGAGGTAGTGCGCTGCCATTTTTTTTGCGAGGCTGTACGCGACAAATAATAAGGGGATATATTTCAGGAAACTTAAACCAATGATGATCGCGCTGCTGTATTGACCTGTTGCGCCGATGAGGGTCAGGATCATGGTGAAGCCGCTCAAAACCAGCCAGATGGTTACGCCTGCAATGATGCGCCATCTTTTTCTAATTTCCACATTCTCATCTGCCAGCCCGAAAATTAGGTCTGCAAATTCGTTGCGCTGCATCCGCTTCTTCATGACTTATCTCCATTCTGCGGGGCGCGCGGCACGCCATCTGAACTGTTATCCAGAACCCACTTCCAAATTTCATCTAGTTTTCTTAATTCTTTTTCCATGTCACTATTGGCGCTGCTTTCGTTGAGGATGAATTCTTTCAGGGGAAGGATCAGCAATTGAAGGGTCTTGAATGGGTTGGGCTGCGGCAGGGTGGCTTTGCCGCTGAATTGTTTGGATACGATCTTTGCAAACGCTTTACTGCCTTCATCACGCGAGGCGGTTTCGATCAGCGTTTCCTTGTCCTTTAGATAGTTTTCTTCCAGCTTTGCAATTTTCATCCATTCGGTACTCCATTGCTGAATGGTCTGGTCTTCTATGGATGCTTCAAAGAGTACGTTGTGAATTCGTACTTCCAGGATTTCAAGTCCGCGTGATTGCAGTTGTTTGAACTCAAGGCTTTCTGTCCACTCGCCATTTTGTGCGCCTGTATCGTCCAGCCCTTCCACATTGGCTTGTTTGACGCGCTTGTTGAGCATATTTTCAATGGTCTGTAAGCCGTTGACTCCGCTGGCTGTGAACAGGTCACCCAATTTGAATTTACGGATGTATTCACGCCAGATGTTGACAACCAAATGGGCGGGGAGTTGATTCCACTCCATACGCTGACTGTCTTCAGATGCGCCAAGCTGAATCACTTCACGCGTGATCGCATTGCGTACCGATTCTGCGTCAAAGCCGTATTGTGATTTCACGCCGCTTTCAGACACCCTTTTTTCAGCGGGTCGCTTGATCCTGAATTTTATGCTGATCGAGGCAGAAACATCAAAGCCGTCGCGCGTTGCTCCAATGGTTTGCTGGCGGCGGTCTTGTATTTCATCATTATCTTTGGCAGCAGAGGATATCAATATTGGCTTGAGGAAGGGCGGGTCAGCGGGAATCGGCCCGATAAATTGCTGCTGTGCCCGAAGATCAACGCTCCCTGCGATATATTCATTGCGGAGTTCATTGTTGTGTTTATAACTTTTTGTAAACACGACCCCTGGTCCGATCGTATCTCTAATTTCGGTATCTGTCCGTAGAACGGCTGCGCTGGCGGTATCCAGAACGATTACGCCGGGCCCGTGTTTGTCCTCTTCGCCTTCGTGCATGATCACACGTCCGTTCTTGATGAACAACGCGGGTCCGCGGCGGCCCGATTCAAAATTCTTTACGCGCGAATAAATTTCAGGTCTGTACTTTGGGTTTTGAATGGGAAGGATAAATTGGGAGAAAAAATAGACCAGACGGTCCAGCAAATAGGATGCGACAAAAAGATCCACGCCGAGCAGGAAGATGTTAATTAAATAGGGGTATGGGTAGCTATATTTAATCCCAGCCAGAAAGGTCACAATAAACCAGGCCGCATTGGAGGAGAGTACTACACCAATGGGTGTTTGCAGGAAAGCGCCAATTCCACCGAATTTTTTTCGCATCATATTCGCCTGATTCTAAAGCAGAATCATGGAATTTGGGAATTGATGTTGGGGATGATATTTTTTTAGGGGGGGAGCGTAGTACTTTAATTAAAGTGATTAATGTCGCTTGACAATGAAGATGCGAGAAGTATATACTACTTCCATTAGAACATTAGAACATCAGGGCTTTGGGAGGACTCAATGAACACTCTTCAACCACAGAATGGGAAAATTAGCATACATGAACCGCTTGAGGTCACAGACCCAGAACACCCAGAGGAAATTTTTGAGAGGGATATTCTAAAAAGAAGCGATTTAGCTAAAAGAATATTAGCCCGCCTGCGGGAGGGTGATTGTCCGCGTGCGCTTGGAATTTATGGGGGCTGGGGAACAGGGAAGACCAGTCTGCTGAATTTGATGAAACAATTGAATGAGCATTCACCCAGCGAGATACCCGGTAAACTTCATATTCTTTCGATAGACGCCTGGGAGCATGAGTCGAGCGAGGGCTTGTTGATTCCGGTGGTCGTTGAGTTGAATGAGTTGACAGGAGATGATGTTCCTGCAATTGTCTGGTCTATAGTTGTAAAACGAGTGCTGTTTGCTTCAACCGTATTTTTGGCTGAAACTGCTCTGAAAACAAAATTTAACGCTGAGCAGGTTGAATCCGGTGCAAAGCAGATTAAAGAAATGGTAGCCGATGCTGCTGTGCATGACGTTGGAAATAACCACGCATCAATTCTACGAAAGTGGAAAAACGAGGCGAAAGAAATAAAAGAAACAAATAAGGCGTTTGCCAGCTTGATTGATTCTGCCCGTAAGCATGCTGGGGCTAACAATATTGTCATCTGCATTGACAACCTCGACCGTTGCTCGCCGGATAACGTCGTGCGTTTACTCGAATCGGTGAAAGTTTTTTTCAATGTCCCCAATTGCACCTGGGTCTTTGCCATGGATTCCGAAGTGATCGCCAGTTATATCAATCATAAATACGAAGGGACAAAAATGGATGGCAATAGTTATCTGGATAAGATTATTCCAGAGCAATATCATCTGTCGCTTTCGCCGACACTTGATCGAAAAAGAATTGTCAAGTTGTTGCGAAATCTGGTTCACAACAACGCCTTCGAAATCAACGAAAATGATATTCCCCAAATTCCACGAGTTCTGGTCCCGCGCAGGCTGATAAAAAGTGCCGCCAAAGTTTTGGATTTTAACAAACTGCCCGATCGGAATGAAATGAGCGTACCGCAGACTTTGGTTTTTTACCTGGCTTTGTTGTACCATGTCTGGCCTGATTTTTATCAAAGATTTTCATCCTCATCTGAGACGCATATTCGCAGTATTTTGGATAATTTTTTCCTACTCGAAGCATCCGCGCAGACAGTGAGCGATCCGCTTCCCCCAATTAAAACCAACCTTTTGCCTTTGCTGAAAGATTATGCCGAAGATCAAGATCTGGCATATTACATGAAAACGGTCTTTAGCGAATATCAACACCAAAAAAATATTTTTGTAGATGAAATTATCAGCGGCATCAGCGGATTAAGAAAGACAGGGTTGCCATGAAGATTTATCGCGCGCTCTGGCTTCAACTTTATCTTGTTCCCGTTATTGCGGCTGGCCTGTTTTACGATAAAGTTGGGGAGGGGCTTAAAGGTTTTTTTCTATTTGGTTATAACTTTTTGAAATTTGTATTCCTTTTTGTACTCTTTCTCGTTCTGGACAGACCCGATGAGCGAAATGCGCTAGTGTGGGGTGATGTGTATTCTCCCTTGAATATTTCAGTTTTATTTTTATTTCTGGGCGGCATCGCTTACTTTATTTTCTATCAACTTTTCCTGTTTGTAATGGCGCAATTTGTATTGCCTGTTACTGAATGGCCAGATCGAAAAAAGGCCTACGCGCGCCTTGCTTTATATGCTCGTGGAAAACACGGACTCGCTGTTTTTGTGAAAGGCGGAGTGAAAATTGCCCGTGACCATGAACTGGAAAGCAGTAAACCCGGGGTTGCCCTGGTGGATTTAAGCAGCGCCGTGGTATTGGTTCAGCATGATGATATTAAATCCATGTCTTTGCCTTCAGAGGATGAGTGGCAGGCTTCTCACAGCAAGCCTGCTAAAACTAAAAAAGGAAAAACTGCCACATCGTATGAGCCTAAAGAGCCAGAGGCTAAAGGTCCGGGCGTGGTATTTACGGAAAAGGGACAGAAAATTGATGACGTAGTAGACCTTCGCAAGCAGACTCGCACAACCGATTTCCTTGAAGTTTATACCCGCAACGGCATCAAGGTTAAATCCAAAGTGACCGTTGTTTTCAGCCTGAGCGATACCCCCGAAAAAGTTTTTGTCGGTTATGTGGGGGGCAAAAACCTAACTGATCTGAAAATTTTGAAGGTTTCCCAATCTGACACCGAGTTAACCATTAATGGCGGCGTGTCTGTAGATGTGGATGATGCCATTGATATTCTGCGCGCATCCCTCCCTTTATTTGATGAGGCTCCCTCGAATCCATTTATTCCGCACGCTTTTGATTCAGACCGTGTTTTGCGGGCTGTTTTCAATCAAGCGCGCGACCGTGATGGAAAATTAATACCATGGCACAGGGCGCCGCTTGAAGCCGCCGCCGATATTTTCCGCAAGATGATGTCAGATGTTCCCTATGATAGATTCTTCAGCGGTGATTTGTTGAACCTAACCCGCCGTGAGGAAGTAGAAGAAAACGATAAAAACGATAAAAATTCCGTGCATGCTTTTTTGGCGGGACTTAAGGAGGATTTTGCGCTCAAAGTCAAAGCCAGAGGCTTGATGACTTTTCAGTTCATTGAGCATTTGAATGGCGATCCTTTTTCCTACAAGGAAACGGTCAGTCTGGATTTTTTGCGAAAGCAAACTCCTGTGACCCTCACCCGTGAAAAATTTAACTTCTTCCGTCACATGGGTATTGTCGTCAAAAGCGCATCGTTTAGTGACGTGCAGGCATCCAGCCCTGAAATTCAAGAAAAAATGTTGGAAGCCTGGAAAGCCAAAATGGAGCGCGCAATTTCCTCCTCCAATGCAGAGTATGAGTTGGAAGCCATCCGCGTGAGAAACAGGAGCCGCGCATTGGCACAAGAGGAGATGACCCATTTGCTTTCGGGTATCTTCCAATCCACACCGCATTTTGACGAGGCTTTGGCTTTGCGTGTGTTACAGGCATTGGAAACTTCTGTTGCAGACAGCGACATGTCTTCGGCAGACCTGCATGAAATTTTGAAGAATATTCACGATTGGCTTCTTGTAGACCAACAAGATGATAAGGGCGGCGGCCCGAAAAATCCGCCGCTGCCGAACTCAGGGAGTTGAGATGAATTCACGCGATTTTACTCAAAGATTTAATGAGAATCTGGACAAGGGGCGTTGGCGGCGTTTTATTCAACTTTTTTTGTTTGTTTCTGTTTCCTCTTTATTTTCCTCGCTGGCGGTGTGGGGATTATTCCCAACTTCCAAATTTCTGCGAAATTGGGCATTGTGCGCGCTTGCTGTTGTTTTAATTTTTGCAAATGCCTTTTATGTCGGGGTAAAGTATGTTAAGGATATTTATGAAATCAATGGCTTTCGTGACGCCCTGGTTTACCTTCTGATTGTATTTTTTGGATACAAACTTCCCAAACTAAAAGTCTCTGGAGGCATAAGGAAACCTTTGGGAAAGTTTGATTTCATCGAGTTGATCGGCGGTCCTGGCATTGTTCAAATCGAACGCGATAACGTCGTGGTAGTTGAAACGCTCCGCTTTTACAAGGATGTGCTGGTGGCTGGGGAGCGAAAATTGCGCCGTGATGAATTTGTAAAAGATATTTTATCCACAGAAGAACAATATGAAAGAATTGACGAACTCGAAGCATTGACCGCTGACGGCATCGGCGTTGTTGTCAAAAACATTCAATTTCGCTTTCGGATAGACGGCTTCTTTTTGCCGAATGCAAAAGGGCGGCAGACCTTTGCCTACCTGCCGTTAAAACTTGCAGTGAAAGATTTGGCGTACCAAAGACCCGTTCCCGATGACGGAAAATTTGCGTTCTGGACTACTGCCGTTAAGGGCGCTGTCACAGGAATTATTTGCGCTCATATTAATGATTCGTATCTTGACGACCTGATTGCGCCGCGCGAAGCCGAGAAACATTCCTTGAATCAGTTGCGTAACAAATTTGAGTCTGATGCGATCAAAGAGCGTTTCAAGAAAATGGGAATCAGGTTTGATTCGTGTGACATTGGCGAAATTAGCGTGCCATCTATGGATGTAGACAAGGAACATTTGAAGATGTGGTTTGTCAAACAAAGCGGCGCGATGAACGTCATCCGCGCCCACAGTGATTCTGAAAGTTTTGCCAGCCAGGAACGCGGCCGGGCAGAGGGGCAAGCCATGTTACTGCGCGGCATTGCCCGCGCCCTGGAAGAAATTGGCGTGGACGGAAAAGACCCCGCCGCTGTGAGAAAGAACCTAAAAAATATCTTATTGACGCGCACCGCTCAAATTCTTGAGTCGCGCACATCCATTTACAAGAAGTATGATGAGGAAAACAATCATGGACATAAAGAAAAATTGTGACGACTGGATGATTTATGTTTATAAAGAATGGCTGGACGGTTTGGCAAGAAAGGAACACGACTCGTATTTGCGCGAATCTACAAAAAATATGATTGAGCGTATGAAAAAAGCGGCGCACTTAAAAAAAACAGAGGAAGCGTGGAATTTATTGGAACGATTGAAAAGACTTAATGAGGGTTTTGATTCCGAAGCCAGAATAGAAAAATATAAGTATGAAAAGCCTGAGAGTTATATGGAATGCGCCCTGACCGCTTATGAGTTGGGCGATCTGCGAGATGCCTTGGAACTTTTTCATATAGCCATTGGGCATTTCCCCAACTCAGCTTATAAGGCGATTTGTTATTGGATGGCGGGATGCGTTCAATGGCAACTTCCGTCCCGTTCCGAATCTGCTGTGCTTTCATGGGAGCGAAGCCTGCAAGTGATGAGCGATTTTTCCTCTGAGAAATTGGATTACGTGAATGGTTTAGCCGAAAAAGAGATAAAGGATAATTGTAATAAAGCTATCAAAGACATGCGTGGTGCAATCAACAAAGCCACGCGCGATGGTTATCCTTATATGCCGCCGCCTGAGTCTACTGACACAAAAAATAAGCATGCTTCTTCTGCATATTCAGCCCGATTGAAATTCCTTCCATATTTCGGCGCCATTCCGGCGGGGGACCCTGCGGTTGTAGATAATCACCCTGATATGGTAGATGTGGATTCTCTTGAAATAGAGGGTTGTTCTTACAAGATATATGGAATTAGAAAAGAAAGGGAAGTTCGCATGAAGCCCAGTTCCCGGTACTTTCTGGCAAAAGCGGATGGACATAGCATGAATGTTGCCCAGCCAGTAAATATCGAAGATAAGGATTATGTTCTGTTGCACAATACACAAGAAGCCCAAAACAACGACATTGTAGCAGCTGTGGTCTTTGATCCGACCGGTCTTGAAACCGCCACATTGAAACGCTACAAGGTGGAATACGGCAGGCAGTTTCTAAAATTTGAAAGTGATAGGGAAGAAAGAGAAATACCCATGTTAGAGCGAGATTATATCCAAGGCGTAGTTGTTGCTATCTTGAAACCCATAGATGATTAACCTCGAATTCCACTGCCATACCCACGCATCAAAAGACTCACTCACCCTGCCCGCGGATCTGATCTCGGCTGCACGCCGCAAACGGATTGACCGCGTGGTTGTCACCGATCACAATTCCATTGCCGGCGCGCGCGAGGCGCAGGCGATTGACCCTGAACTCATCATTATCGGCGAGGAGATCATGACCACCCAAGGTGAGATTCTGGCGGCGTTTGTGCAGGAGGAAATACCTGCAAGACTTACACCGTTGGAGACGATTAGGTTATTAAAGGAACAAGGCGCATTCATCAGCGTTTCGCATCCCTTCGATGAGTTGCGTGAGGGTGGTTGGCTGGAGAAAGACCTGCTCGAAATTTTGCCGTTTGTGGATGCGATCGAAATTTACAACTCACGCTGTATGTTTCCGCGATTCAATCGTCGGGCAGAGGCTTTTGCCCGCAAGTACAACATTGCTGGAACAGTCGGTTCGGATGCGCACGCGGCTTTCGAGGTGGGCAGATCTCTCTTGTTGCTGGACCAGTTCACAGATGCGGAGGGGTTGCGGAAGGTTATCCGCGGGGCAAAGATGCAGGTCAAGTGGTCGCCCTGGTGGTTTCATCTCACATCCAGATATGCATCTATGAAGAAGAAGTTGAAAACTTAAAGATGAATACGCTAAAATTTGCGACCAGACAGAGTTGCCAGCAGGTGACTCTGTCTTTTTTGTTGTATGGGGACTGTAAAGAAAAGTATGACTTCTGTTACTACCTTCGAAGATATGAACGGCCTACAATAAAAATTACCCGTAACTTTCTGCGGGTTTCAGCGACTGATAATCGGAGGGTTTTTCCTGTGTCATTTTTAAGTATATTTAAGCGTGATGCCACCCGGCGCACTGCGTTGTATTCTGGGCATGTTGTGCCTGATGCGGCGCGTTGTGTGCAGTGTGGAATTTGTTCATATAACTGTCCCATTGAGATTGATGTTCGCGCGTTCGTCTGGCGCGATGAAGCTATTAAGAATAGCGAATGCCTGACTTGCGGCGAGTGCGTGGCACGCTGTCCGCGCGGGGTGTTGAGTTTTGTGCAGACGGATTTGTTTGAGCGGAGGGGCGAATGAGATACGTCATTATTGGCGCAGGTGTGGCGGGGTACGCCGCGATTGAGGCGATTCGTTCTGTGGATCAGACGGGGGAGATCATCATGATTAGCGATGACCCGCACGGGTATTATTCCCGCCCGGGGCTGGCCTATTATCTGACAGGTGAACTGCACGATAAGGCTTTATATCCGCGTACTCAGGATGATTATAAAAAACTAAAATTTAGTTTTCTCAAAGGTCGTGTGACGCGGATTTTACGTTCGGAACATGCGTTGGAGATGGACGGAAAATCGCGCTTGACCTACGACAAATTGTTGATCGCCGTTGGCGCGCGCGCCCTGCCGCTGGAAGTTGCTGGTTCAAAACTTGACGGTGTGGTGAAGCTGGATCATTTGTCCGATGCCAGGAATATTCTCAAATTGGCAAAGAGCGGGAAGACCGCAGTCGTCGTCGGCGGCGGAATTACTGCCCTGGAGTTGACCGAAGGCTTACTTGCGCGTGGTATGAAAGTTCATTATCTTTTGCGCGGCGACCGTTATTGGAGCAATGTGCTTGACGAACGCGAATCAAAAGTAGTGGAAGGACGTTTGCAGGTGGAAGGGGTGGAGTTACATTACCACGCTGAATTGGCAGAGATCATTGGAAAGAAAAACCGTGTTTCAGCGATTCGACTTGAAGATGGGAAAACCATCAAATGCGATATGCTGGCGTACGCAATTGGGATTCGTCCATGCCTTGAACTGGTGGAGGGAACTGGGCTGACACTTGACCGCGGAATTTTAGCGGATGAACATTTGCAAACCAATGACCCCGACATTTTCGCGGCGGGTGATGTGGCGCAGGTCTTTGATCCGCTTTCGGGGCGGGCTGTGCTGGATAGTCTTTGGAATCCGGCGCGTGATCAAGGTCAAGTGGCGGGGATGAATATGGCTGGGCGTAAGACGGCTTACTTAAAATCTCCACCGTTCAACGTGACGCGTTTGGCCGGCTTGACCACAACCATTATCGGCGCGGTGGGTCGCGGACGGGATGCAGATATTGTGGGCATTGCGCGTGGCGACAGCGAAACCTGGCGTGACCTGCCTGATGCAATTGAAGCGCAGAGCGGCTTTGACATTAATCACATGCGGCTGGTGATTGGCAAGAAAAATTTGATCGGCGCAATTGTAATGGGTGACCAAAAACTTTCGTGGCCCTTGCAAAAAATGATCGCAGGCGGCGCAGATATTTCACCCATCCGTGAAAAGTTGATGGAGCCCGAAGCCCCGATCGCATATCTGATCGCAGATTTTTGGGTCGTGTGGAGAAAGCAAGCGGCTTTGTAGTTGAAAACATGTCATTGCGAGGCGGTTTGTGCCGAAGCAATCTCCCTCAACGATACGTAGATTGCTTCGGGCGAAGAACAGTGCGCCCTCGCAATGACATTACATAGTGGATAAAAATAATGAACGGGAGAGTGCATTATGCTTCGTGGTGGCAAGGAACTTTGGTGGGCTTTTTTGGCAGGGATATTAATTACGGGTTTGTACGGCGGGGTGTATCTTACAACGCGGAAAATTCCCGCAGCAAGTGAATTATTTGGTCATGCCATTGGCATCTTTGGATTTATTTTGATGTTGATGACCGAAGTTCTTTACAGCCTGCGCAAGCGCACTCGCAGTGCAAGTTGGGGCAAAATGGCATCCTGGCTTCAGTTTCATATTTTTACGGGATTGGTGGGACCTTACATGGTTTTGCTTCACACCTCGTGGAAATTCAACGGACTTGCAGGCGTGACTACGTTGTTCACACTTATCATCGTGGTCAGCGGATTTATCGGGCGTTATATTTACACGCGGATTCCGCGCACATTGGATGGACTCGAAATTGAAGGCACGCTTTCAGAAGCCGCGCTCAGGCAGGCGCGCCAACTGATGGCGCTTTGGCACACGGTACATATTCCTATTGGCATGGCGTTGTTTGTCTCAGCTTTTATCCATATTGGCGGGGCGATCTATTACGCCACGTTGCTTAAATAGGATGCCATCATGCATAACAATAGACTTGGATGTTTTACAGCTACCGGCATCATCGCCACCTTCATTACTTTATTTGCGATTGTAGGTTTTGCATTTGCGAGTGGCAGTGAGATGTTTTCGGCGGGTGACCTAAATGCACAGGCTGGCGATGCGCATGGCGGTATAACTGCACACGCGCAGATCACTGAATGTTCGGCGTGTCATGCTTCGCCAATTGGCGCTGAAACAATGGCTGATCGCTGTGCCGCTTGTCATACCGATATTGCCGCTCAAATGAAGGATGTGGCGAAGTTGCACGGCGCGATCATGCAAAAAGGCGCGCTTGCCTGCCGCGATTGTCACCCGGAGCACCGCGGAAAAACTGCCTCGTTGACAGAGATGGGTGAGAACTCGTTTCCACATGAGGTGTTGGGATTCTCCTTGAAAGGGCACCAACTCACAGCGACGGGCGCAGCGTTCTCGTGTCAGGATTGTCATCAAGAGGATATAACAACCTTCGCTCCAGACACCTGCGACAGTTGCCACCGTCAAATGGATATTGCTTTCACCCAGACACATGTTCTGGCTTTTGGCACAGATTGCCTTGCCTGTCACGATGGCGTGGATACGTTTGGTAGTGATTTCGCCCACTCTGGTTTTACGTTTAAATTGGATGGCAAGCACGCGGATGTAACTTGTACGAAATGTCATCTCGATGCGCGCACCCTTGCCGACTTGCAGTCTGCGCCGCAGGATTGTTACTCATGCCACAAGCAGGATGATGAACATGCCGGTGATTTCGGCACAGATTGCGCCGCCTGTCATAACCCAACCAACTGGGAAGATGCAACATTTGACCACAACCTTTCAGTCTTCAAGTTGGAAGGCGAACATGCAGAAGTGAAATGCGAACAGTGCCATGTCAACAACGTGTTCAAGGGCACCCCGCAAGATTGTTATTCGTGTCATCAAAAAGATGATGAACACAATGGCGAGTTCGGCACCGATTGCGCCGCCTGCCATACTCCGAATGATTGGGAGGGTGCAACGTTTGACCATAATCTTTCCAACTTCCCGTTGACGGGCGCGCACGTAAATGTGACCTGTGAGGATTGCCATAAAAATGGTCAGTTCAAAGGTTTGGATACAACTTGTGTGACCTGTCATGCCGAGCCGACCGAGCACGCGGGCGAATTCGGCACAGACTGTGTTGCCTGCCACACCACCACCGCCTGGACTCCCGCCACATTCAATGGAGATCACACCTTCCCCATGGATCACGGTGAAAGCGGAATATCCTCCTGCGCCACCTGCCACCCCGCTGGTTATAAAACCTATACCTGTTACGGATGCCATGAACACAATGAGTCGAATATCAGCTCGAAGCATAGGGAAGAAGGCATCTCCAATTTTGAGAACTGCATGGAATGTCATGCAGATGGACGCGAGCACGACGATTAGCAAGAAAAACTGGGCGGTACACCCCGCCCAGTTTTTTTATAAAAGTATTTGAGGAGTTTAATATGAGGAGGAGTTTTGGGTGTCTTTCGATTCCTGCGATCTTTTCTGCGCTCATTACATTGCTGGTAATTGCTGGCATCGTATTTGCAAAGGGCGGATCATTATTTAGCGCAGGCGCTTTGAATGCGGAACTTGGCGAAGGAACGCTGGGCGGCGTTGCGTCACATGCCGAAATTGGCGGTGATTGCAAGGCTTGCCATACCGCGCCGTGGGAAGCAGCTACCATGGCAGACCGCTGTGTGGTTTGCCATACAGAAATCAGCGCGGAATTAAATTCAAGCAGTGGCTTGCATGGAATTTTTTTCCAAACACAGCCTTCTTCCCTTGGCTTTCAAATTCCTGTTACAGCCCAAATCAATTTAGCCAACGCCCAGGGCACGCCCCTCAAATGTCTTGCCTGTCACCCCGAGCATCGCGGAGCACACGCCGCGCTGGTCGAAATGGACCTGACTGATTTTCCGCATGACGACTTAAATTTTTCACTCCGCTCGCATCAACAAAAAATAGACGGCAGCCGCTTTGATTGTGCCGATTGCCATGCAGGTGAATATGCCAATCCGTTTGATGTGAAAAGCTGCGTCAACTGTCATTTTTCCATGCAGGCTGATTTTACGCAGGCGCACGCGCTTGAGTTTGGCATGGATTGTTTAAACTGCCACGATGGACTTGAAACACTCGGAGCCAACTTCGACCATAGCTTGGTTCCGTTTCAATTGACAGGGCACCACACCCAGGCAGTCTGCGCCGACTGCCACGTAGTTGTCCGCAGCCTGACCGAGTTGAAATCTGCGCCGCAGGATTGCTATTCGTGCCATCAGGCTGACGATAATCACCAGGGACTTTTCGGCACCAATTGCGCAGTCTGCCACACGCCCGAAGATTGGAAACCTGCAAAGATCGATCATGACCTTTCGCGGTTTCCGTTGGAAGGCAAACATGTGGAAGTTGATTGCGAACTGTGCCACGTGAATCAGGTATTTGCCGGTACGCCCCAAAGCTGCATCTCATGTCACACAGACGATGACCAGCACGACGGTCAGCTTGGCGAAAATTGCGCGGCTTGTCATTCCGCAGCAGGCTGGGATCAAGTCCACGTGGATCATTCCCTGTTTGCCTTCCCATTGACAGGAGCACATGCAAATGTGACTTGCGAGACCTGCCATCAAAACGGCACGTACAAAGGCACGCCGCAAGATTGCAATTCGTGTCATCAAAAAGATGAACCGCACGCAGGGCGCCTTGGCACAGATTGCGCAACCTGTCACTCGACCGATGCGTGGAAACCAGCCAAGTTTGATCACAACCTTTCTGTCTTCAAGTTGACAGGTTCACACGTCAACTTGACTTGCGCGAAATGTCATCAAAACGAAGTATTCAAAGGCACGCCACAGGATTGTTATTCCTGCCATCGCACTGCCGACAAACACAACGGACAATTTGGGACAAATTGCGCAACCTGTCACTCGACCACCGCGTGGAAACCAGCCAGGTTTGATCACAATCTTTCTGTTTTCAAATTGACAGGCTCGCATGTCAATTTGACTTGCACCAACTGTCACCAAAACGGAGTCTTCAAAGGCACGCCGCAGGATTGTTATTCGTGCCACCGCACCGCCGACAAGCACAACGGTCAATTCGGGACAAATTGCGCCTCGTGCCACAGCACATCCACATGGAAGGGAGCCACCTTCGACCACAACCTCGCGGCATTCAAACTGACAGGTTCACACGTCAACGTGACTTGCACAAAATGCCACCAGAATGGCGTCTTCAAAGGCACGCCGCAGGATTGCTATTCGTGCCACCGCGCCGCCGACAAGCACAACGGTCAATTCGGAACGAATTGCGCCTCGTGCCACAGCACATCCACATGGAAGGGCGTGACCTTTGACCACAATCTCGCGGCGTTCAAGTTGATAGGTTCGCACGTCAATGTGACTTGCACAAAATGCCATCAGAATGGCGTTTTCAAAGGCACGCCGCAGGATTGTTATTCGTGCCACCGCACCGCCGACAAGCACAACGGTCTATTTGGAACGAACTGCGCCTCGTGCCACAGCACATCAACTTGGCGGGGAGCCATCTTCGACCACAACCTTTCCGTCTTCAAATTGACAGGTTCACACGTCAACGTGACTTGCACAAACTGTCACCAAAACGGAGTCTTCAAAGGCACGCCGCAGGATTGCTATTCGTGCCACCGTACCGCCGACAAACACAATGGACAATTTGGGACAAATTGCGCCTCGTGCCACAGCACATCAACTTGGCGGGGAGCCACCTTTGACCACAACCTTTCTGCGTTCAAACTGACAGGTTCACACGTCAATGTCTCCTGCACCAACTGTCACCAAAACGGAGTCTTCAAAGGCACGCCGCAGGATTGTTATTCGTGCCATCGCACCGCCGACAAGCACAACGGACAATTTGGGACAAATTGTGCCTCGTGCCACAGCACATCAAGTTGGCGGGGAGCCAGCTTTGACCACAACCTTTCTGCGTTCAAACTGACAGGTTCACACGTCAATGTCTCCTGCACCAACTGTCACCAAAACGGAGTCTTCAAAGGTACGCCGCAGGATTGCTATTCGTGCCACCGCAGTGACGATGAACATAACGGCCAGTTCGGAACGAATTGTGCTTCGTGTCACACTACGTCAACCTGGAAAGGCGCGACCTTCAATCACAACTTGAGCAGTTTTCCGCTCACCGGCAGGCATACCAATGTGGCATGTGAGCGATGCCACACAGGTGGAAAGTTCTCAGGCACATCCTCTGCTTGTGCTTCCTGTCATGCAGACCCATCATTTCACTCTGGCATGTTTGGCACAAATTGCGCCTCGTGTCATAGCACGAGCAATTGGTCAGCAACATATCGCGGCTCACATCCGGGCATTGCAGATGAAGGCGGCTCAGGAGTGAATCACGGGCATACATCGTGCCGCACGTGTCACACATCCACGCTGCATGACGCCACCTGCACTGCCTGTCACGACGGCAATGGCGGTGATGGCGGCGACGGCGGCGATGATTAGATAAAAAAACTGGGCGGGGATCCCCTGCCCAGTTTTTTTTATGAAGCGCGTTTATAATCATACCTATGTTTGAATTCAACATCACCGCTAAAAACAATCGTGCCCGCACAGGGATTTTCTCCACGCCGCACGGCGACCTTCTCACGCCCGTTTTCGCGCCCGTCGGCACACAGGCTACTGTCAAAACGCTGACACCTGAGCATCTCAAGGGCGTCAACGCCTCGCTTGTCTTGAGCAACACCTATCATCTTTATCTGCGCCCCGGCGATGAACTCGTGCGCGACATGGGTGGATTGCATAAATTCATGCAGTGGCCAAATCCCATGCTGACCGACTCCGGCGGATTCCAAGTCTTCTCGCTTTCGCAAATGCGCAAAATTGACGATGAAGGCGTGACCTTCAAAAGTCACATCGACGGTTCCACACATCGCTTCACGCCTGAAAAGTCGATTGCCATTCAGGAAAATCTCGGCGCGGATATTGTCATGGCGTTCGATGAATGTTCCGACCCGAATGATCTGGCGTATTCCAAAATAGCCATGGATCGGACTCATCGCTGGGCAGAGCGTTCCCTCAAAGCCAAGACACGACCCGACCAAGCTTTGTTTGGCATCGTGCAAGGCGGAGTCAACGCTGACCTGCGGGCTGAGTCGGCAAAATTCATTGCCTCGCTCGATACGCCCGGCATCGCCATCGGCGGGCTTTCGGTGGGGGAGACGAAGGATGAAATGCACAACACGCTGGATGTGGTCACGCCGCTGCTGCCCGAAAACAAACCGCGCTATTTAATGGGAGTTGGCACGCCCGAAGATTTGATCAACGGCGTGGCGCGCGGCGTGGATATTTTTGACTGCGTCCTGCCTACCCGTCTGGCGCGTCATCATTCGGCGTTTGCCCCCGAAGGACGCCTGAACATGATGAACGCCACCTTCGCCAGAGATACTCGCCCCCTTGACGAAACTTGTGACTGCTACACCTGCCAAACTTTCACCCGTGCTTACATTCGTCATTTGATCGCGGCGAAGGAATTACTGGCTGGCACTCTTTTATCCATTCACAACCTGCGCGCGCTGATTCGTCTCATGGAACAAATTCGGCTGTACGTCGCCGATGGCTCCTTCGAGTCGCGTGTGCCTGAGCTACTGGCTCAATGGTCGAATAATGCGAAAAGAATTAAACACGAAGGGCACGAAGTATACAAAGGTTAAAACCCTTTTTCCTTCGTGACCTTCGTGTACTTTGTGTTTAAACAGGAATTTCTATGAATCTATTTCAAGCTTTTCTTCTCGGCGTTCTCCAGGGATTGACAGAATTTATCCCCGTCTCGTCCACCGCACATTTGCTCATCGCGCAAAAAATTCTCAACATCCCCGCCGATGATGCCATGTTCTCCTTCCTCGTCATCGTCCAGTTGGGAACCATTGTCTCGTTATTTGCCTTCTACTGGAAAGATTTGCTCAACATTATTAGCGCCACCCTCCAGGCAATACCAATGTTGACCAAGCCGCGCCAAACCTGGAACCTGAAACCTGAATCCTTACTTGGTTTTTACATCATCCTCGCTACCATCCCCGCCTTGATCGCGGGCTATCTTTTGAAAGACGCCGTCGAAGCCCTCTTCCGCCAGCCCATGCTCGAAGCCTCCATTCGATTATTCGCCGCCGCAGTTTTGCTTTCTCTGGCAGAATGGATCTCCAAAAAGAATCGCAACCTAAATTCCATGACCTGGCTCGACGCGCTCATCATCGGGCTGATGCAGGTCATCGCAGTCTTCCCGGGCGCATCCCGCTCAGGGACAACGATTGCCGGCGGCATGTTCCGCGGTTTTGACCGCCCTTCTGCGGCGCGTTTTGCGTTTCTCATGTCTGCGCCTGTCATGCTTGCCGCCGGCGGATACGAAATGCTCGATGTGATCCAAATGCCGAACCTTGCGCAATTTTTGCCTTTGTTGGCAGTTGGCTTTGTCACCGCCGCGGTCACAGGTTGGTTTGCCATTAAATGGCTCATCAACTACCTCAGCAAAAATTCACTTTATATTTTCGCCGCTTATTGCGCGGTGGTCGGCTTCATTCTTTTGATCGTGCAGGCTTTCTAATGCGAACCCTTCTTCAGCAACTTGTCGAAACAGAATCGCCGTCTCACGATAAAGCCGCAGTGGACCGCGTCGGCAAAATCGTCGCCGACCAGTGCCGCAAACTTGGCGCAGAAGTTGAAATCATTCCCAATCAAAAAACTGGCGATATTGTTCTTGCTCATTTTAATTCTTCCTCCCTTCTCCTTCATCCTTCGGCAAAGCCGATCCTCATCCTCTGCCACATGGACACCGTCTTCCCGATCGGCACGCTTCAAAAATTTCCGTATCGTGAAGCGGATGGAAAGATTCACGGCCCCGGCACCTTGGATATGAAATCGGGCATTGTCATCGCCTTGAGCGCTCTCTCCTCGCATCTTTCCTCAGCGGCGGCTGATTCTCGTCCCGTTTGGGCTTTATTCACCTCTGATGAAGAGATCGGCAGCCACACCTCCCGCGTTCACATCGAATCCCTCGCGCGCCAATCTGAAGTGGTCTTTGTGCTCGAAGGCGCATTGCTCGATGGCTCGCTCAAAACATGGCGCAAAGGTGGCGGCAGTTTCCACGTCAAAGTGAAAGGACGCGCCGCGCACGCCGGCGGCGACCACCAAGCCGGACGCAACGCCATCGAAGAAATGGCGCATCAGGTAATCGCCATTCAAAAACTGACCGACTACGAAAAACAGACCACGCTCAACGTCGGCGTGATTCAGGGCGGTACCGTCTCCAACGTCGTCCCAGACGAAGCCCGCATTGAAGTGGACGTGCGCGTTATGCTCCCCGGTGAATGGGAGCGCATCGAAGCCGAAATGCAAAAACTCAAACCCGTTCTCGATGGCACATCACTTGAGATCGTCGGCGAGTTCAATCGTCCGCCCATGCCGTATGGCGAAGGCAACCAGGCGGCCTTCAAGAAAGCCTCACAAATTGCCAAAGACAAACTCGGCATCGAACTCAAAGCCGGCGGCACCGGCGGCGCATCTGATGGCAATTTCGTGGCCCCGCTCGGCATTCCCGTGCTCGACGGCATGGGCGCCATCGGCGAAGGCTACCACTCGGACCGCGAATATATTTTTGCCGACAGCCTCGAACAACGCGCCAAACTTCTGGCAGCACTTTTGAGCAACTGGTAGCCATTGGTAGGTCACGCTTGCAGCGTGACAACATTCCATCCCATCAAGATCATCAAATCAATCATATCCAATTCTACAATCACAGCATTCCTTCGGAATTTTCCCCAACCCCGAAGGGGTAAAATGATTGTAGAATTTTATTTGCCAAATGTTTTGAACTCCGAAGGAGTGACATGGTTTTACCCCGCTATATTTTGACATTTCTTTTCCTCCTCTCTGCCTGCACACCGACCCCGCAGCCGACGCAAGTCATGGTCAATGCCTACGCAACTTCTGCGGCGACACCCTGGCTCGCGGAGTTGTACGCCTGCGCCGAAAAAAATAACGCGGCAATTAATATCTCGGCAGACTCGCCTGATATTTTCCTGCGTGTGGGCGAACCTGAAATGATCGCATCGCCTGTCTATCAAATAGACGAAGTGGAAATTTTAGTTGTGGCGCACCGTGAAAATAATTTGCAAAGTTTGACTCTGGCAGAGGTGCAGGACTTGTTCGCGCAGGAGAACCCTTCGGGATCAGCGCAGATTTGGGTTTACCCATCAGCGGCGGATATGCAAAGGGTGTTTGACCAGCTTGTGATGCAGGGGCGAAGCGTTTCTTCATCCGCAAAGATAGCTGTCAGCGTGCAAAATATGTCAGACGTGTTAAAGTCCGACCCCGCCGCAATCGGAATTCTGCCGCGCCAATCGCTGACAGAGGACTTGCGCGAAGTTTTTTCTGCGGGGCGCGTGCCTGTTTTGGCGGTCACAAAAGAAGAGCCGCAAGGTATGCTGGGGAAATTGATCTCGTGTTTGCAATAATCAAATTATAAAAAATTGGCTCATGTGTAAAGCTGAATACTCAGTGCTTTCAAAGAGCCAAAAAATTAACGCGAATTACGCAAATTGAGCGAATACCGCGAATTTTTTCGCGCCATTTGCCCATTCGGAAAATTCGCGTTAAATGGTTTTGACCTATTGCACAGAGTCTATAAATGAGCTAGAAATTTATGCCTTGACCATCGCAGTGTACGGTGATATTATACAAACCAGTTTGTGACGCAAACCGTTTTGTAAAGGATGTTGGATGCAGTCTGATCATATTTCTCGTGTGGAAGAACGTGTTTACCGCCATTGGTACGAAGATGGGCTTGGAGAATTGACGGGCGGGGGGCTGTTTCTTCTGTTCGCTTTTTACTTTGGCGGACACGCCTGGATCGAAAAAGGAAATTTAATGGGTCGGCTGTTTCTGAACGGCGGGCTGATTGTTTTGCTGATAGGCGGCGTTCTTGCCACGCGCTGGCTGCTGGCGATAATGAAGGCACACTTCACCTATCCGCGGACTGGTTACGTGGAATTGAATTCGCCAGAAAGAATTTCGCTCAACCGCGCGGTCACCGCTGTGGTGGGCGTGGTCGCCACAGTTTTTGTGTTTCTGCTGGGGCAGATGCTTGGCTCTTTTAGCTGGGCGCCTGCGGTGGTGGGTTTATTGTTTGGAATTGTCTATCTTCTCATCGCGGTCAAGTCAGGCGGGGTGAAGCGATTTTATTTTTTGTCGGCTTTTTCGGCGCTGCTTGGATTTGGTTTGTGGTTTAGTCTTTTAATTGTTACTTTCAACCTTGCTTTATTTTATAGCGTGTTGGGTTTGGTCTCCATTATTTCAGGCGGAGTGACTCTGGCGCGCTTTCTAAAGGAAAATCCTATGCCTACGGAGTTGGAAGATGAGCCATGAACTCCTCGGGCTTGGCGACCTTGACCGCATCATCCATGAACCTGCGCGGTTGTTGATCGTCACCATCCTTTCCACTGTCGAAAAAGCGGACTTTCTTTTTTTACAGCGCGAAACAAAATTAACCAAAGGCAATCTCTCTGCCCACCTCGGCAAACTCGAAGAGGCGGGTTACATCAAAATTGAAAAAACTTTCAAAGGAAAACTGCCCTTAACCATTTGCAATTTGACCGCAAACGGGCGCAAGGCTTTTGAGCAATACCGCCAAAGGCTGATCCAGTTTATTGACACAACCTCAAAATGAACCAGCTTATTGTATAAAACTTTTTGAAAACTGCTTGCAAGTCTGCCCTTTTCAATAAACTATACAATGGCGGTAAAATCAAGTTGATTAATTATGACAATTATAGAATTACGCGAACTCAATAAAACCTACTCCACCGCCGCTGGCGATTTTATGGCATTGAAAGATGTAAATCTCAAAGTCAACGCGGGCGAGTTTCTCGGCATTGTCGGCAAGTCTGGCGCGGGCAAATCCACTTTGCTCAACATGATCAACGGCGTGGATGAACTCAGCAGCGGCGAGGTCTTTGTGCATACCGATGGCAAAGCCCTGTCTGTGCATGATATGAGCGAAGACGCGCGCGCCCTCTGGCGCGGACAAAATATGGGTGTGGTCTATCAATCGTTTCAACTTTTGCCCATGCTCACGCTCGTTGAAAACATCACCCTGCCGATGGACTTCTCCAATAATTTTCATCCGCGTAAATCACGTGACCGCGCAATGGAACTTCTGCAACTGATGGAACTCGAAGAACACGCCAACAAACTCCCTGCTTTTATTTCTGGCGGACAGCAGCAGCGTGTAGCCATTGCGCGCGCCCTTGCTAACGACCCGCAAATTTTGGTCGCCGACGAGCCAACGGGCAGCCTCGACTCGATCACCGCCGATCATATTTTTGATGTCTTCGAGCATCTTGTCCGCGACCAGGGCAAAACCATCATCATGGTCACGCATGATATGGGGCTTGCCAATCGTTTCTCGCGCAGCCTGACTATTGCAGATGGGGAACTGCTGATCGAAACAGAATCAAGCGGGGGACGGAAATGAAAACGCCCGCGCTTCGCGCCCCGCTGAAAAAGGGTCCTGTCCAAGCGGCAGAATCCAACTCCCAAGCCATGATCGAACTACATGGCGTCGTCAAACGTTTCACCAATGCGGCGGGCGAATTCACCGTCCTCAAAGGCGTTGACCTGACCATCAATCGCGGCGAATTCGTTTCCATTGTCGGCAAATCTGGCAGCGGAAAATCCACGCTGTTGAACATGGTCACAGGCATTGACCATCCCACCGAAGGTCAGGTGGTTGTGAACGGCTCGGATATTTACACAGGCGTCACCGAGAGTCAACGCTCTAATTGGCGCGGAAAAAACTTGGGCATCGTCTTTCAGTTCTTTCAGTTGCTGCCCATGCTGACCCTGCTTGAAAATGTAATGCTCCCCATGGATTACGTAAATTTATACGATTTCGATGACCGCCCCAAACGCGCCATGGAATTATTGATTCTGGTGGGTCTGGAAAAATTTGCAAACAAATTGCCCGTGCTGGTTTCGACAGGTCAACAGCAGCTTGCCGCCATCGCGCGCGCCATGGCATGTGATCCGCCCTTGCTGGTCGCTGACGAACCCACAGGCAACCTCGACACCCGCTCGGCAGATACGATCATTCAATTGTTTGAAGGCTTTGTGGCACAAGGCAAAACCGTTGTGATGGTTACGCACGACCCGTCGTTGACCTCGCGCACAGACCGCAATATCATCATCTCAGACGGCGAGATGATCAACGAGACGGTTTCAAAATCTCTGCCGCAGTTGAGACACCGTCACATGCTTGAGTTTACAAAGATCGTCGAAGACCGAATCTACCAGCCAGGTGAAACCATCATCGCGCGCGACCAGCCCGTGGACTATTTCTTTATGATCCGCAAAGGTCAAGTGGAAGTGGTTTTACTCGACAAGGAAAATCAGGAATACATCGTCTCCCATTTGGGCAAAGGCGAATTCTTTGGCGACGTGGAATTATTGCACGGCGGCAAAGCCATTGCCAACGTCCGCGCGAGCGGCAGCGAACCCGTTGAAGTGGTCATCATCCCCCGCGCAGATTTCATGAGCGTCATCAACGAATCTCCCATCACCGCCGAAGCCATTGGAAAAATTGTTCAAAAGCGCCTCGATGACCACAGAATTGCAGATCATCGGTCGGTAAATCGGTAAGTTGGTAGTTTGGTTTTTTTATCCTTCATCCTTCATCCTTCATCATTCATCCTTTCATGAGCGACCCACGTAAACTTCCGCAAATTCTCTACATCGAAGACAGCGACGAAACCCGTTCGCTCGTGCGGCGTTTGCTTTCGCACAAGTACGTGGTGCTCGAAGCCGCCGATCCATTGGACGGTTTGCAGCTCGCAGAAGAAACGCATCCCAGCCTGATTCTGGTTGATCACAGTCTGCCGCACATGACAGGTAGTGAAGCCACTACACGTTTGCACAAAATGCTGCCCAACACACCGATTGTGATTGTCTCAGCAGATCTATCCACGGGCGCGCGCGAACGTGCGCTGGCGGCGGGCGCGGTGGGATTTATCACCAAGCCGATTGATGATGATTTCGTCGATCAAGTGGGTGAGTACCTCAACGGCAAAGTGGAAATTCTGGAAGATGCCGAAAAGCACTTGCAGGCGTATCAGCAGGAATTGGTGGAACGCCTGGAAGGGAACATCCGCCAGTTGAGCAATACCGTGGCAAAGAACAAGCATCTGCTGCAACAGAATGAGCGCATGTTTTCCATGTTGGAGCGCAGGCATAAATTGCTCGAAACCGCCGCGCGGGTTGGGCAAATGGTCACATCCATTTTAGATATGGACGAGTTGCTCAAACACACGGTCAATATTATTTGCAGTGAGTTCAGCTTTTATTATTCAGGTATTTTTCTGGTTTCAGAAGATGAGCAATGGGCGGTGCTGCGCGCGGGGTACGCGCTGGCAGGACGCAAGATGATGGCTGAAAATTATCGTCTGCACGTGGATGAAAAATCCATGATCGGCAACTCCATTATTCAGCAACAGGCGAAGATCGCCTTGGATGTGGCGGGCGAAGAGTCGCGCTTCAAGAATCCGTTTTTACCGAATACACGCTCCGAGATGGCTTTGCCGCTGGTCGTCCAGTCACATGCGCTCGGCGCGTTGACCGTGCAAAGCGACCAACTCAACGCCTTCACCGAAGAGGATATTACATCCCTGCAAGCTATGGCAGATCAAATCGCGATTGCCATTAATAACGCGCAGTTGATGTTCAAATTGGAAGCCGCCACCGCCGAGATCGTACGCACAAAAACTTTTGAAGCCATTGCCACCGCCACAGGTGAAGCCATTCACTGGGTTGGCAATAAAGCCGCGCCGATCCCTGGCAGTGTGAAGCGTGTGCGTGAAGACTTGTTGTATATTCTCGCGCTCGCGGCACAGCTAAATGAATCAGATGCGAAAAATGAATCTTTGGCGGCGGCAGTTGAAACGATCAAAGAAGAGGCGGAAGCAAAAGGCATTGACCTGAACCAGCTCCTCGTTGAGATGTCTGCGATGAAGAAGAATCGCTTGCAGGCATTGGTCAGCGTCGAATCGCTCATGGAAGATTTGGACATCGCCGAGAATAGCGCGGTCACGATCCTGAGCATCAAGGAAGGCTTGATCGGTCCTGCGCGCCAGAGAAATGATTCGGTGGTGTCTTTGAGCGAAATGATCACGGACACGGTTGTCAACATGGGCTTGCCCGACGGCGTAGTGGAGTTGGAGTGGGCAGAAAACATGCCGAACGCTTTTGTGGATGCGCGGCAAGTGGAGCAGGTCTTTAATAACTTAATCAAGAATTCGTGGGAAGCCATGTCGCAAACATCCGCGCCAAAGATTTTTGTAAAAGGGATGCGAGATGCGAACCCGAAATTTGTTTTGGTTACCATAAAAGATACGGGACCTGGCATACCCAAGGAAATACAGGAAAAAATTTGGGTCTCATTTTTTACAACGAAAGGCGGAAGCGGAGGCACGGGGCTTGGGCTTTCTTCTGTGATGCAAATTGTGAATCAACACGGCGGAAGTATTTCGCTGGAAAGTGAAGTTGGCAAAGGCGCCATGTTCTCGGTGCGCCTGCCAGTTGAAAAGAAAATATAAAACCTGACAGGTTTCCGTAAATCAATTTGGTAATCAGGTATTTTGTGAAACCTGTCAGGTTTAATTAACAACAAAATTTTTGGAGGATGAATGACAACAGTTCTTTTGGTGGACGACGAGAAGTTGATTTTGCGAAGCCTTGAAAAAACACTTTTGCGCGCAGGCTTTGACGTGATCACGGCATCAGATTGTAAAAGTGGCAGCGAAATTTTTGCACAAAATTTAGACACGATCAACATTGCGGTGCTGGATTTGAATATGCCGAGTTTTGACGGCACGCCCAAAACAGGCGCAGGCTTGGATCTGCTCGCAGATCTCAAAAAGCAAAAGTCATCCGTGCCTGTGGTCATTCTCACTGCGTATGATGAAGTGACCAAAGCCAAGGAATCAGTCTCAGGCGGCGCGAGCGCGTTCTTCGTCAAAGGACGTGAGCAGGGGCTGGTGGATTTGATTCAGAAAATATTACAGGCTTAAGATCGAATGGGTTGAAAGTTACAGGTTTACAGGTTGCAAGTTAATCATTGAACCTGCAACTTGCAAACCTTCCAACCTGCAAACCTTAACTTATAAAAAAAGAGGTAACCATGACAAACGATATTCACAGACATGCAACATTATTGAAAGCCGCTGCGCGCGCTGCCAAGAACATCACCACCATTCTTGATCCGTATGAACTGCTTCAACGCACGGTGGATATTATCTGCGATGAATTTGGTTTTTATTACGCGGGCGTATTTTTGCTCGATGACTTGAATCAATACGCCGTCCTGAAAGCGGGGCGCGGCGAAGCGGGCAGGACGATGATCAACGGCGGACATAAACTCGCTATCGGCGGAAACTCGATGATCGGCGCATCCATCGCGAATCGTCAGGGACGCATCGCGCTCGACGTTGGGGCTGAGGCGGTTTTCTTTGAGAATCCCCACCTCCCGAAGACCCGCTCCGAGATGGCGCTTCCGCTGGTCGTGGGTGATGAAGCCATCGGCGCGCTGACCGTTCAATCCACCGAAGAAGCCGCCTTCCACGATGAAGACATCGCCGCGCTGCAAACAATGGCAGATCAACTGGCGATTGCCATTCAAAATTCAAACCTGCACCGTCAGGCGGAGCGCCGCTCGCGTTTGTTGAAAGCCGCCAACCGCGTGGGCAAGGAAGTCACATCCATTTTGGATTTGGAAACTTTGCTTCCGCACACGGTCAACATTATTTGCGAAGCCTACGGACTGTACTACGCGGGCGTCTTCCTTTTAGATGACGCGGGCGAGTATGCTGTCCTCCGCGCTGGTTATGGCAAGGCTGGCAAGGCGATGGTTGCCGACGGCCACAAGCTCAAGATCGGCACAGATTCAATGATCGGCGCGTGTATCGCCATGAGCGAAGCGCGTATCGCATTGGATGTCGGCGAAGAGCGCGTGCATTTCAAGAATCCGCATTTGCCGCACACCCGTTCCGAAATGGCGCTGCCACTAATTTACGGCGGCAGAGTCTTGGGCGCGGTCACCATTCAAAGCTCGGAAGAACGCGCATTCAGCGAAGACGACATCACCACTTTGCTGACCATGGCAGAGCATTTGGCGGTTGCCATTAACAACGCGCGTCTGCTCGAAGAACTCAAGGAAGCGCACAATGAAATTTTGCGCAACAAAGTGTTCGAAGCGCTGACCACAGCCTCCACCGAAGCCATCCACTGGATCGGCAATAAGACCCTGCCCATTTCGCTGACCATCACCCGCTTGCGCGAAGAAATTGCAGAAGGCAAAGTTGACCTTGATTCCCTGCGCGAAGACCTCGATATGATCGCCGAAAGCGCGACGCAAATCACACAGGTCAAGGAACAGTTGATCGGCGCCGTGCGCGAACAAAAACCGCGTGCCGTGCTGTTCGCTGATGTGTTGCAGACCGCCGCGCATCAACGTGATTTCTCCGAGAATGCGCTCAAAGTTGAAATTGACCCAGCCTCTGCGTATGTTATTGCAGATAGCACCCAGCTCACGCGTGCGCTTGGCAATATTTTGCAAAACGCTGCCGAAGCAGGCGCGAAGTCTGTCAAGGTCAGTGTGCGCCCAACCGAAGAACGCGGCACGCTTGAGATCGACATCGAAGACGATGGCGCAGGCATGAGTGAGGATGTCATGCGTAAGGCATGGTCGCCTTTCTTTACCACGCACGGCGTTGAACATCACGGTCTCGGCTTGCCCGCCACCATGCACGTTGTCTCGCAAGCGCAGGGACATATCACACTGGTCAGTGAAGCGGGCAAAGGCACAACGGTTGCCATGTTCATGCCCCGCGGACATGCGAATGATGAACCCATCGAAACAGGCAGTGTCAAGAATATTTTGTTGATCGACGACAACGATGATTGGGCAAAACTTTTTGCGAAACTGCTCAAAGATACAAAAGTCAAATTGACTCAGTCCACGGATTTGAACAAACTCCCTGCCGCTGACTTGATTCTAGTGGATGAAAACATCGCCACCCTTTCTCTAACAGATGTGCTGTTTGCGCTTTCAAAGGCAGGACTGACCTCGAAGACAGTTGTCCTCACTTCTGCCATCAACCCCGAACGCGTCACAAAACTCCTGCGTGGCGGCGTAAAAGACGTGAATTTGAAACCTTATTCTGGCAGTGAAATAAGCGAATTGTTGAAGTAAAACCCCCATCCCCAACCCTTCCCCCTATTTGGGGGAAGGGCGTGCCC
This sequence comes from Candidatus Brevifilum fermentans, assembly GCA_945877125.1. GTDB lineage: Bacteria > Chloroflexota > Anaerolineae > Anaerolineales > Villigracilaceae > Villigracilis. The sequence goes on from CAMCQT010000022.1 coordinate 41,595, forward strand.
TCTCCCATTTTGGGAGAGGGCTAGGGTGAGGGAAAGGTAATTATGCGACCAAGATGGCGTAAAGTTTTACATGATCTATGGGATAACAAAGCCCGTACACTGCTGGTGGTTTTTTCCATTGCAGTGGGCGTATTTTCGATTGGAGTGATTTCTGGCGCATATCAGATCATCTCTAATGATATGAGTATTTCCTATGCGGCGAATCATCCAGCCAACGTTGAGATTCGCATGGAAAACTTCGATGAGGATATCCTTTCGACAGTCCGCAACGCGCGCGGGGTGGGAGAGGCAGAAGCGCGGCGCGTGGTCAACTTCCGCGTGCAGGAGGAGGGCAGCGGTCAGTGGGTCTCGCTGGATGTGGTGGCGCTGGAAGACTTCGACAAGAACAAGGTTAATTTACTGGTACCCGTTTTGGGCGCGGTCAGGGCGGATAAGAATGAGGTTCTTTTGGAGAAGGACGCGCTTAAGAAACTCGATGTCGCAGTGGGTGATGAACTGGTCTTCGAACTGTCTGACGGCTTGACCAAGAAATTGAAGATTGTCGGCATTGTGCAAGATGTCAGCACGGGCGCAGGTGACTTTCTCGCTCCGCCCTTTGCTTATATCGATATGAAGACCATGCCGACCCTGCGTCAGCCTAAGTTATACAATCGCGCCTATGTGACTGTTGCCGAAGATCAGGAAAATATTGACCACATCCGCGAGGTGGGCGGGGATTTAAAGGATAAACTTGAAAAGAACGGCGTGACCGTCAGCCGCATCCGCTCCTCGGAAACACATAAACATCCGCTTGGAGATACGGTCAACGCTATCCTTGGCATTTTGCTGGCGCTTGGAATTTTGATCGTCTTCCTTTCAAGCTCGCTTATCGCAAACACCCTGAGCGCGTTGTTGAGTCAGCACCTGCGGCATATCGGCGTTATCAAATTGGTGGGCGGCAGAAGAAACCAGGTCTTTTTCATGTACTTCACGCTCATCATGGCTTTTGCTATTTTGGCTTTGTTGATTGCCGTTCCATTGGGCGGCGTGGGCGCGTACAGTTTGTCATCATTTATTGCCGAGACCCTGCGCTTTAATTTGCTCGGCTATCGCATTGTGCCGCTGGCATTCCTCATTCAAATTGCGGTCGGGTTGCTGGTGCCGATTGTTGCGGGACTCGCGCCCGTCATCAGCGGATCGGGAATCACGGTTCTGCGTGCGCTCAGCGGCGACCTGGCTGGCGACGAGAATAAGCCGCACAAGCAGGGTGAGCAGGAACATGTCTCGTGGGTAGATGCCCTGTTGCTGCGCCTGACTCTCATGTTCGCCGCGCGCGGCATTCATTTTCCGCGCCCGTTCATTATCTCTCTGCGAAATACCTTCCGCCGCCGCGGACGTTTAATGCTGACCCTCTTCACTCTCACGATGGGTGGCGCAATTTTCATCGCGGTCTTCAATGTCCGCGTCACCTTGCATGATTACATCGGCTCCATTCAAAATTATTTCCGCGCCGATGTGACAGTGGATTTTGATGAACCCTACCGCCTGCGTGAAGTGGAACAATTCGGCTTGCAGGTGGAAGGTGTGCAGCACGTGGAAGGCTGGCAATATACCAGCATTGAACTGCTTTATCCCGATGATACGGTTGCAGAAAATTCCTTCGTCCTGGCGCCGCCTGCCGAGAGTACATTGGTCACCCCGCTGCTCACGGCGGGACGCTGGATCCGCAAGGACGACGTCCGCAAACTGGCGATCAGCGAAGCCGCGCTTGTCTCATTCCCAAACCTCAAACCTGGCGACTATCTGAAAATCAAGATCAACGGGCGCAAGGAAAACTGGGAGGTGGTCGGCATCTTCAAATTTGTTGACCAGCAAGGCATCGTGGCGTACGCGCCCTACGAATACATCTCGCAGATTTCGAACCTTGCCAATCAATCCTATTCCTTCCGTGTGGTCACAGATCAGCATGACCGCGTCTATCAGGACATGATGGCAGAAAGGCTCGATGATTACTTTCGCCAGAGCGGGTTCAAGGTGCGGAAATCCGAATCAGGCTTATCCTCAATGGATACTGCTTCGGAGAGTTTGGATATTCTGGTGATTTTCCTGCTCATCATGGCTATTCTCACCGCCATTGTCGGCGCCATGGGCTTGACTGGCACAATGAGCATGAATGTCATGGAACGCACGCGCGAAATTGGAATCATGCGCGCCATCGGCGCCGATGACCGCGCCGTGATGCGGACGGTACTTGCTGAAGGTTTTGTGATCGGGTTTATCTCCTTCGTGTTGGCAATCTTCCTGTCCATCCCATTCACGTACGCGCTTTCAGATATTGTCAGTTCGGCAGTTTTTCAAACACCGATCAAAGTAGTTTTTACATTTTTAGGCTACGCCATCTGGCTTGGATTGGTGCTTTTGCTTTCGGTGCTTGGCTCCATTTTGCCCGCCCGCAGCGCAGCCCGTTTGACCATCCGAGAAGTATTGTCGTACGAATAATTCACGTCACACCTGCACTTGCGTGCTGGTGCAAGTGTTGCGAGGGCGTTCTTGTTCTTTGCCCGAAGCAATCCTCAACATGGCAAGGAGATTGCTTCGTCGGAAAGTGCAAGTGCCCTCCTCGCAATGACATAATAATAAGAAGAAGGTATGAAATGAAAAAACAAACATTAACCATAATTGCTTTACTAACCATCTTTTCACTTGCGCTTGCTGCTTGTGGAAATCAGCCCATGGCAACCCCGGCCACTGTGGAAGCTGTTTCGCCCAATCAAGTGGTGGCTGAGGGACGCCTCGAACCCATCCAAGGCGCGAACCTGTCCTTTCAGGTGCGCGGCGTGGTGGAGGAAGTGCTGGTGAGTGCGGGAGACTCTGTCAGCTTGGGAGATGTCCTCGTGCGCCTCACAAATGCGGGCGGGGCAGAAGCGCAGGTCGTCATCGCCCAAAATGCCTACGATACCCTCCTCCGCAATGAAAGCGGTGACCGCGCCAAACTCTGGCAGACTTACATGGATGCCCAGATTAAGCGCGGCGATGCCGAAAAAGAATGGGACGATCTGAACGTGGAGAACATCGACGATACTATCGAAGATCGTAAAGCCACTGTTGAAGACCGCCAGCAGGATTTGAAGGACGCGCAGGAAGATTTTGATAAATACAAAGACCTCGATCAAGATAACTCGAGCCGCAAGACCGCCGAAGATGACCTGGAAAGAGCGCAGGAAGATTTGAACCAGGCTGTGCGTAATCTTGAAGAGAACATCCGTGAACGTGATGAAATCCGTGCCGCGTATGATGCCGCTCTTGCCGCCGAAGCCGAAGCCAAACATCAATACGAGATCAGCCTCGACGGTCCGAATGCCGACCAGCTTGCGCTTGCCAAAGCCAATCTTGATGCCGCAAAGGATACGCTTTCCGATTATGTAATTACTGCTCCGTTTGACGGGGTTGTGGCGGAGGTCAACGTGAATGTGGGCGATCAAGTCACAGTCGATACGCGCGCCGTCAGCGTTGCCGATTTCAGTCAGTGGATGATTGAAACGACTGATGTTACCGAGCTTGAAGTGGTGAAGCTAAGCGTAGGTCAAAATGCGACTCTCGTACCTGACGCCCTGCCCGACCTGACACTCAACGGCACGATCACAGAGATCAGCCAGGCGTACACCCAGCAAGGCGGAGATATTCTTTACACGGTGCGAATTGCCCTCGTAAGTGTAGACCCGCGCTTGAAATGGGGCATGACGGTGGAAGCAACGTTCCGGTAAATTTATTCTTAGAACACCTGAGTGATTGAAATTTTATTTTTTTGTGCAATAATTAAAGTGCTCCGAGAAAGAGCAAAACCGGGGAAACCCGGTGACGCAAAGTCATGGGTCTAAAGCTGAACTGAGCCAGGATCGCCAGACTGCCGATAAAAGCAAAGCCGCTAAAAGACGGCGACGCAAAGTCAGAGCGTCTAAAATCATATAATTTTATGATCAAGACCGACCGACTGCCCGAAAGGTAAAATCAGGGAAACCTGATGACACAAAGTCATGGATCTAAAATCATCATTTTTTTGTGATCATGATCGCCAGACTGCCGAAGAGCAAATCTTTTCACCGGGATGACCGAACGTTGAGTCATCCCGGTCTTATTTAAAACCGCCGCCCACTTAACTGAAAGCTGGGTAGCGGTTTATTGTTACAAAGTGCCCGCAGGGTATAATCTCAGCTATGAGCAAATCTCCCCGCCCACTTGATCCCGAAGCCAAACCCGATGACCGCGTAGACAATGCGCTTCGTCCTGAAAAACTAAACGACTTGATCGGGCAGGATCAGGTCAAAGAGAATTTATCCATCCTGATTGCGGCGGCACGCAAACGCGGCGAAGCCCTGGATCACGTTCTCTTTTATGGGCCTCCTGGTTTGGGAAAAACAACGCTCGCGCATGTGCTCGCGAATGAGATGGAAGTCAACGTCAAGGTGACGGCTGGGCCGGTCATCGAACGCGCAGGCGATCTTGCCGCCATCCTCACCAATCTGCGGGCTGGGGATGTGTTATTCATTGACGAAGTCCACCGCCTCGGACGCGCTGTGGAAGAAGTGCTTTATCCCGCCATGGAAGATTTTGCGCTTGACATCGTCATCGGCAAGGGACCTTCGGCGCGTTCGATTCGATTGAAATTACCGCGCTTCACCATTGTCGGCGCAACGACGCGCTTGGCTTTGGTCACCGCTCCATTGCGGGCACGCTTCGGCGCAGTCTATCGTTTGGATTATTATGACCTGCCCGCGATGCAATCCATTGTGACACGCGCCGCGCGCATGTTGAAAGTGGAAGCCGAGATGGATGGCGTTATAGAAATGGCACGCCGCGCCCGTGGGACTCCGCGTGTGGCGTTGCGTTTGCTGCGTCGCGTGCGAGATTTTGCCCAAGTCCGCGCGAACGGAATCATCACAAAAAATGTTGCCAAAGAAGCGCTGGATTTATTGCAGGTTGACCCCCTCGGTCTGGATGACGTGGATCGCCGCGTGCTGAAAACCATCATCGAAAAATATAACGGCGGACCTGTTGGCTTGAATACCATCGCCGCATCCATCAGCGAAGAACAAGACACCATCATGGATGTGGTCGAGCCATATCTTTTGCAACTCGGTTTCCTCGACCGCACCCCTCAAGGACGCGTCGCCACCAAATCCGCGTATGAGCACATGGGGCATGTCTACACGGAGCAGGGGCAAGCGAGGTTATTGTAAATGTTTGAAGGTTGACAGGTTGGGATGTTTGAACCTGTTAACTCGCTAACTTATAAACGGATAATCCTGTTCAATTTGATCTCAAAGGTTTGGAATAAATAACCTGCATTTATAACAAGACCTCCGAGTTCTTCACGCGAAGCGCTCGGAGGTCTGTCGTTTTAACTTGCAACCTTCCAACCTGCAAACGAATTTCTACAACTCCACACTCGAATGCATGGCAGGATAATGCACATGCTTTATGCGGTTTTCCTTGAATTTCTCCATCAACGGCAATGCGCCTTTCTCTTCCCCATGTACCAAAAATATGGACTTGGCGCTTTGCTTGACGCCCGCCGCATACTCGACCAACAGGTCTTGACCTGCATGGGCCGAGAGTCCGCCCACGGTGGCAATCTCAGCGCGGACTTGATACGTGTCGCCGAATATTTTGATCGTCTTTTCTCTGTCCGCCAGTCTGCGCCCCAAAGTTTCAGGGGACTGCCACGAGACGATCATGATCGTGTTGCGCTTGTCTTCAATCGCCCAGCGGATATGATACACAATGCGCCCCACCTCCGCCATGCCCGAAGCGGAGAGAATGATCATCGGGTCGGTACGCAGATTCAACGCCTTCGATTCTTCGAGGGTTTCGACATATCTCAAATACTTGAAGTCCAACGCGGGGTGACCCGTTTGGATCAACTCATTCATTTCCGGGTCGTAACATTCGGGATGCGCGCGGAAAATTTTTGAGGCGTTCACCGCCAGCGGACTATCCACATAGATCGGCACATGCGGCAGGTCGCCGTCTTCAGACATGCGGTGCAGGTTGTAGACCAACTCCTGCGTGCGTCCCACCGCAAAAGAGGGGATGACCACTTTTCCGCTGCGCTTCAACGTCCGCAGAATGATGGCGCGCATTTCAAGATAAGCCTGTTCGGGGTCGTTGTGCGGTTTATCCCCATAGGTTGATTCCATCAATAAAATATCCGCTTCCTTGGGCAGAACAGGGTCGCGCAAAATCGGCATGCCGCGTCTGCCGATATCCCCTGAAAACCATAAATGAGTTTTTTGCCGTTTCTCTTCCATCCGCAATGAAATCGAAGCAGAACCAAGAATGTGTCCCGCATCATAAAAAGTCGCCGCTACGCCTTTCACTGCCTCAAAAGGCTCGTCGTAATTGTAACTTTGTAACAACGGCTTGACCCGTTCCGCATCTGCTTCTGTATAAAGCGGATCAACCTCTGGCTCGCCGCGCTTCGCATTATGAAAACTTGCGCTCTCCGCTTGCCGTTCTTGAATATGCCCCGAATCCCGCAGCATCAGATCGGTCAAATGCGCCGTCGCAGGTGTGGCATAGATCGGACCATTGAAACCCTGCTTGACCAAATTTGGCAAATTGCCCGAATGGTCGATATGTGCGTGCGATAATATGACCGCATCAATTTTAGTTACATCAAAAGGAAATGTCCGATTTTTTATAAAAGATTCTTTGCGCCGCCCTTGATACAACCCGCAATCCAGTAATAACCGCGAACCGTTGACTTCCACCAAATGCATCGAACCTGTCACCGTTTGCGCTGCCCCGTGAAAACTGAGTTTCATAGCTGCCTCCGTGATATTATGATGCTTCCACTTTTGATTTTAATCCATTATCATTCGCTGCTCAATGAAAACACCTCACATTCAAGCAAGGTCTATGAAACGTATCATCTTCCTACTTTCCATTCTCTTAATACTCACCGCATGTGGGCGATTGGACTCCATCCCATATACGCCCGCGCAAACTCCCGAAACCTGGCTTCAAATTCAGCCATTCGCCGAGTTCAATATTGCTTCGCAGAATATTATTTTTGTTCAGCCAAGTACCTCGATCATTGTTTATTTTCTCGGACTCCTGACCATCGCGGTTGGATTATTTTTCCTGAAAATCCGTGAGTATCAGCGTTCCCGCTTCTGGTGGGGCATTGCCTTGCTTTTATGGGGTGTCGGCGCACTTCTCGCGGGCACAAGCTACGAAGCCTTTAGTTACGACATCAAATGCGCCGGGCGCGAAGCCTGCCTATGGACAAGCTGGTGGGAAATTCTCTATCTCATTGTCACAGTCTGGAGCGTGGATGCCATGCTGCTGGCTGTCGCCTATTCCAGCACGGCGGGAAAATTACGCAAAGCGCTTTCCGCGTATGCCATTGTCAACGCTATTTTATATTTCATCGTTGTCATGGTCGGCGTATTTATTCCCGTCAAAGCCTTGATCTCTTTTGAATTACTTTTGGCTGTTGGCGCGCCGGGCATTCTCGCCTTCTTCTTCATCAACGGCTGGCGTTATTTCAAATACAAACTAAAACTCGACCTTATCTTATTGGGCACATGGCTGTGGTTGGGCATAACCATCATCGCTTATTTTCTTTATCTTATTTCTGGCAACACCGCATCCCTGTGGGCAAAAGGACTTTGGTTCTCTGAAAACGATGTTCTGCACATCGGTCTCATCATTTGGATGTTCTACATTGTCTTTGCCCTTGCGCCACAAGTAAAAGACTCATGAAAACTTCCGACTTCGACTATCACCTCCCCGAATCGTCCATTGGACAAACTCCCGCCGAACCGCGCGATTCCTCTCGACTATTAATCCTGCACCGCGATTCAGGGGAGGTGGAGCATCGCATCTTTCGTGACCTGAGCCTGATTCTGCACCCCGGAGATTTACTAGTCCTCAACAGAACCCGCGTCATCCCCGCCAGAATTTTTGCCAAAAAAGAAACTGGTGGACACGTCGAACTGCTCCTCCTGCGCCGCCGTGATGAATTGACTTGGGAAGCCTTGGTCGGCGGCAAAGGTCTGCGCGTGGGCAAAAAAGTAATTGTGGAAAATGGACCCCAAGCCGAAATCCTTGAAATCCTCG
>CAMCQT010000023.1 GCA_945877125.1 Candidatus Brevifilum fermentans
TAAAACTACCCGGTGCGCAATGGAATTTGGATGGCGCAATTTTGACCGCCAAAGCGCGAACGGCTTGGATGAGCGGCGAATGGCAAAAACTTGTCTCTGCGCGTTCGCTTTTGCCTCTCGCTGCCTGACACCTTTTGCTTGCACACTCGGAAAATAATTTTACCATTTGACTATAAGCCGCATGTTATACTCCGAAATAGAGCAATATAAATAGTGAATAGGGAGCAAACTATGGGCAATGATTGTGATGGCGTATTACCTCCAAAAGCAATTGAGGGATTGAAATTATTTAACGAGAAAAAATTCTTTGAATCACACGAGGAATTGGAATCTGCCTGGCGTGATGAAAAAGGATCGATCCGCTATTTGTATCAGGGTGTGCTACAGGTCGCGGTGGCTTACTTTCACATTACACGCGGAAATTACGAAGGCGCGGTCAGGATGCGCGAGCGATCTATGAAATTACTAAAAGATTATCCCGACGTTTGCCGGGGAATTCAAGTGGGGAAATTAAAGAACGATCTTGATGCCGTCATTCAGGAAGTAAAAAGGCTGGGCGTCGAAAGAATCAACGAATTTGACCAATCCCTATTCAAAGATGTTGAATGGAACGAGCAACGGATTTGGATTTGCGACCGCTGTGGAACTCAAATGCACGAAAAGAATTGCAAAGTGACCTGTCCCAACTGCGGCAACCGTTTTGACTGCTCAGACCTGAATATATATTTTGATTGAACCTCACCTTGCCTCTCCCAAAAAGGAAGAGGGGAAAAACTTTATGGAAAAAATATTTCAAAATAAAATCGCACTTGTCACCGGCTCTGGCCGTGGAATTGGACGCGCCATTGCTCTGCACTTTGCCCAACACGGCGCAGATGTAATTATCAATTTCTTTCGCAACCGTGCGCCTGCTGAAGAGACCGCGCGCGAAGTTGAGAAACTTGGCAGACGAGCATTACTCGTCAAAGCGGATGTTGGTGATCTCGATGACCTAAACCGCCTGTTTGACGAAACAGAAAATAAATTTGGCGGGTTGGATATTTTCATCCACAATGCGGCTTCGGGATACAACCGCCCCGCGTTGGAACAAAAACCAAAGGGCTGGGATTGGACAATGAACATCAACGCGCGCGCCCTGCTCTTTGCGGCGCAACGTGCCACGCCGTTGATGGAAAAACGAGGCGGCGGAAAAATTGTCAGTATTTCAAGCCCAGGCTCCACGCGTGTCCTGCCCGATTATGTCGTTGTCGGGGCAAGCAAGGCGGCTCTGGAGTCGCTCACCCGTTATCTGGGCGTGGAATTAATCTCAAAGGGAATCAATGTCAACGCGGTGTCACCCGGCGTGGTTGAGACGGATGCGCTGAATCATTTTGCCTCGATGGGAAATCAGGATGCGATTCTGCAAAACTTTATCGCGCAAGTCCCCGCCGGAAGATTGATCACACCCGAAGAAGTGGCGGAAGTGGTGGCATTTTTATGTACGCCTGCCGCATCCATGATCGTGGGGCAAACCATTGCAATTGACGGCGGGTACACACTGCCGATCTCCAAATAAATATAATTAAATTTTGGACGCAGACGAAAGCTGATTTTCGCTGATCAAAAGCAAAATCAGCTTTTTCGCGTGCCCTTTTGGTCTTAAAACATAACTCACCTGCAAAAGATTAATTTGGAGGTGAGTTGTGTTTCTGCACGCGAAGTGATCAGCGTCCCTTTTTGATTAAATAAAATGCCGCCGCTAGGATGAGGGGGGCATCCTAACGACGACAAATATATTTTACTCGCAGTTTGCATATTGGCAAGCCCCCTTTCAAAATTGCAAACTTTTCGTTTATCAAGCGGTTTATGGTAATTGCCAACTACATCATTTTTATGGCAATGCAATCGGTGTCAGTGTGGCTGTTGGCTGCGGAATTGGGGTCGGGGATAAAGGAATCCATCCGCTGTAATAAAAATAATCGGATAAAAATGTAACCCGCTCCGCTTCTGTCATGGGGCGCGGACGTGAATAATCTTCGAGCATGGCGGTCAGCAATTCGGTGCCGAGGTAGCGTCCATCGTAAAAAACATGGCGGTCGTAAAATTCGCGCCGTGTTTCGTCGATCACTTCGCCGCTTGGCAGAATGTAGGTCATCTGATCGAAGAACAAATTTCCCAAGCCATAGTGAATAAATGAATCACCGTGAAATTCCATGATGTGCGGATAATGCGCCTGGCTGCCGCTGACAATTGTTGCGCCTTCATCTGCCACTTTGCGGAAACTTTCTTCGTGTGTGTAGCACGGCCCCGAGGAATAACATTCTTCATGTTGAAAGGTGAAGATCACAATATAACCCTGTGCCTTCAACTTACTAATTTGATCCCCAAAAAAGTCATAATCGCATAACGCCGGGCCGGGACTGGTGGCGCTAGCTTTGGGATATTTCGCCTCACGTTTTCCGTTGCAACCCATGAATGCAATTTTATTTCCATTCACTTCCATCAGCGCCGGCTGACGCGCCTCTTCGGCATTTGTGCCGCCGCCGTAATAGGGCAGGTTATTTTTTTTATAGATCGCAAGTGTTTCCAATAGCGCATTTTCGCCGCGGTCTCTCAAATGATCGCCGGTTAACTCTACAACATCCACGCCAACATCGAGCAGCAAATCCATATAACGTGGATCGCTGCACAAAATAAAATTTCGGTAACCAGAACTTGGGGTCGGGCAATCTTTATCAAATGTCACTTCATTGCTGATGTGCGTTATATCCGCTTCACGCAGCCAATCACGAATCAACGAGCCGGGGTATGTAACTCCCTTCATTTCCATTGTCGCCGCAGTGGCGCGCACCAGCGCGGTTACGCCGGTCAAGATGACTGTTGCCAATTTGGATGGGTCGCGGTTTGTTGCGGGCAATGCAAAAGAATCAGACGACAACGAAAAATATATTTTCAGCGGATAAACATTCGCGTCAAAACTTTTGTGAATGGGAGATTGACCGTCCACGCTCAACACTTTCCATTTGGGTTGGATGTCTTCAAATGGGATGATCGCCCAAGCAGACTCAGTCCACGCTGTATCTATTATCTGCTCAACTGGCACGACCTTGACCACGCCCGAAGCGGGTTCACCCCAAAGGGCAGTGAATGTCCCCAGGGTAGATTCTGCCAATAGAATCGCATGACCCGCTAACGGCGCGACGGGAGCGCCTTTCCAAGCGGAGAGTAAATCCTGAGACGCCACATCATCTGTCACAGTAGGAAAAGGCGCGACGAGGGCATAAATCCAGATGGAGCCTTGCGAAGTTTCAGAAATATCAAGTTTTTGTGTGGCGAGCGCGGGATCATCGGTGAGCGGAATTCCCCATGATTTTGTAGTTTCAAAAAGTTTTGCTGGAACGGCAGGGCTAAGCCACAACGCAGCGGGCAAGGAGGTATTGGTTACGGCAGGTAGGGCAGTTTGCATTGCAATCGGCAACTCGGTTGCGGGAACACATGCGGCGAGAATTGCGAAGCAGATAAAGATGACAAGAATTTTTTTCATCTGCCTATTTTGCCACAAATAGATTAATTCTGGAGTTGCGGCGGCGGCTTTAGTTACGGCTTTTACAAAATAGAAAAATATTAACGCGAATTATTCGAATGTGCAAATGGCGCGAATAAAAACGGGGAAATTCGTGTAATTCGCCAATTCGCGGCATTCGCGTTAAAAGGTTTGTCATAAAACCACGACTGAAGTCGTGACTACAAGTTACCCAACCCGAAAAGCAAATGGGCACAACCCGCGTGTGATCGATTCTGATTTTATGGTTTGCAAAATGGGTCTGCCCAATGAAATCTCGAGCATGGACGCATCTATTTTGCATAAATCGGGGTGGCGCTCGACGATCTTTGCAAACGGACAGCGCCCAAAAATTACACGCGGACCTTCGGCACCGGCTTCCCAACGCGCCTGGTAATGCTTCTCGTTTAATTTTTCAATCAACAAAGCCAGGCGTTTGGGGATTGGTAAATTTGTAAATTGGGTTGAATCCAGCAGGCGGCTTGCCACGCTTTCAATATTCAGCTTTGAGCCTGCTTCTGTCAGCAGTGCATCAGCCAACGCGGACAGGTTATCGCCCAACGCAGATTGCGAGAGCGAATACATTTTCTCAGGTCTGCCGCGTCCGCCGCGCTGGTGGACGGAGGTCACTTCGAGGCGTCCATCGGAAACTAAAATTCCCAAATGATGGCGCACGTTCGGCGCAGACATGTTCAGCGCGCGCGCAATTTCCCGCGCAGAAGCGGCGCGAGTCTTTTTGAGGTGAGCGAGGACTTTTTGGCGGGCTGTGATCATTTTTACATCCATTAATGGAGCGCGGACTTCAGTCCGCATTTTTAGTAAATGCGGACTGAAGTCCGCGCTCCGATTTGTCATTTATCCACCGTGATTATACTCACTTCTTTATTTATGCAAAGATATATTTGCATATCTCCGTTGACTTCCCCCCTTCACCTGCTATAATTCGCGCTTGTGACAAAAAAACTGACCACTGACCACTGATTACTAATGACCTTCACCTGGGACACCACCTACGCCATCGCTTTAGAGTTACGCCGTCAGCACCCCGAAGTCAATATCGAAGAAGTTTCGCTGGGACAGATTTATCAATGGACGATCCAACTTAATGAATTTGAGGATGACCTTGCACTCGTAAACGACGACATCCTTTACGCAATCTACCAAGACTGGTTCGAGGAGAACATTCATGGAAAATGAAAAATTAAGTTTACCCAACTACAACATTCCAGAAGAGCTTGAAAATGTTGTAGCCATCACCACGCTCGACCGCCTGTATAACTGGGGTCGGCGTTCATCATTGTGGCCGCTCACATTTGGATTGGCCTGTTGCGCGATTGAAATGATCGCGGCTCAAATGGCGCGTTACGATATGGCGCGTTTCGGCATGGAAGTTATGCGCCCAACTCCACGCCAGGCAGATATGATTTTGGTATCAGGCACAGTGACAAAGAAAATGTTACCCGCCATCATCCGTTTATATAACCAAATGCCCGAGCCAAAATATGTTGTGGCCATGGGCGCCTGCGCTTCAGGCGGTGGTCCTTTCAAGGAAGGCTACAACGTAGTCGCGGGTATTGATAAATTTTTGCCCGTTGATGTGTACATTCCTGGCTGCCCTCCCACTCCGCAGGCTTTGATCGCTGGTCTGATCAAATTGCAGGAAAGGATTGACAAAGATTCCCTCAAGAAGGTTCGCTGGTACAACAAGGAAAAGAAAGACGGCAACTACGTCCCCATGCCAATTCTCGGACCGGACTTGATCGATGTGCGCCGCAACGCTGAAATTCGTGACGCTGCCGCCACAAAAGCAACGCAGGAGAGTGCATAATGGCGACCCCGATCTTGACACAAACTGTAGATTTGGCTGCCCGCTTCCCGGGCATGGTCACCGCTGACGCACGCCCCGGCTACACAGGCTTTATCGTCAACAAAGAGAATCTCCTCGAAGTGGCAACCGCTGTCCGCGATGAATTTGGCTTTGACTTACTATCCTCCCTAACCGGCGTGGATTACATCGCCGAAAATAAAATGGAAGTGGTCTATCATGCCTTCAAAACAACCGGCGGCTCCGGTTTGATTTTCAAAGTACAAGTTGAGCGTATTGACCCAATCGAAATTCCCTCGCTAACTCATATTTGGCACGGATTGGAATTTCAGGAACGCGAAGTCTGGGACTTGTATGGTATCAAGTTCACCGATCATCCTGACATGCGCCGCATCCTGATGTGGGAAGGCTTTGAGGGGCACCCGCTCCGCAAGGATTGGAAGGAAGCTTTCTACGAAGAAGAGGTAAAGCCTTACAAGAGCCGCTGGCCCGAAGGCAAACACACCTTCGCAGAAGACAAGAATCCCTTCCACGATAACCTCAACTTTCCCAAAGACTTCGACCCTGAAAAATATGTCGTTGACAAGGAAGAGGATCTTTACGCATCGCTTGAACGCCACACCATGAAAGATGAGGCGGGCAAGATGAAGACCGACAGCGTTGTGGTCAACCTCGGACCCCATCACCCATCCACTCACGGCGTGTTACGTGTGGCAGTTACCCTGAACGGCGAGACCGTCATGGGACTAAAACCTGTGATGGGCTACCTGCATCGCAACCATGAGAAGATCGGCGAACGCAGCACCTTTACGCAGATCATCCCCTACACCGACCGCCTCGATTATTTCAACTCAATGAGCAACAACTTTGGGTATGTGACCACCGTTGAAAAAATGATGAATATCCAGGTTGCCGAACGCGCAGAATATATCCGCGTGATCATGGCAGAACTCAGCCGCGTTCAAAACCACTTGGTCTTTATCGGCATGTTGCTCAATGACCTCGGCACGATGTTCACACCTGCGCTTTATGCCTTTGAAGAGCGCGAATTGATCGTTGACATCTTTGAAGCCGTATCCGGCTCACGCATGATGTGTAATTACTATCGCTTTGGCGGTGTGGTACGTGATGTCTCTGATGAGATATTGCAAAAGATTAAAGACCTGGTCTTTGACCGCCTGCCCGCCAAAACCGATGAAATGGAACGCCTCCTAAACGAGAACGAAGTTTTAGTTGGACGTTTGAAAGGCACACACGTATTGAGCGCGGAAGATGCGATCAATTTCTCTGTAACAGGTCCTGTGTTGCGCGCATCGGGCGTGCCTTACGATCTGCGCCGCGCTGACCCCTATTCCATTTATGATCGCTTTGATTTCGATGTGGCAGTGCGTCACAATGGCGACATGATGGATAATTACCTCATCCGCTTTGATGAGATCAGACAGTCCCTGCGAATCCTGGAGCAGGCTCTCAAACAAATCCCACAGGGACCGATCAACTCACAGAAACCAAACTACCAGATCAAGGTTCCGGCAGGTGAGGCGTATGGTCGCATTGAATCGCCCAAAGGCGAGTTAGGCTTCTACATCATCTCAACCGGCAAAGGGAATCCCTATCGTTATCACGTCCGCGCGCCTTCCTTTGTCAACCTCACCGCTATTGAAAAGATATGCATCGGCACAAAGATTCAAGACTTCGTCGCCCTGCTCGCCATGCTTGACATCGTCATGGGCGAATTGGACCGCTAACAGGAGAAACAACCATGTATGGAAAAGGTATTCTTAAAGGACTAAGCGTGACCTGGAAGCGTTTCTGGGATACGTATATTGACGACATCTCTTGGGCAGTAAGCGGCAGAAAACGTTATCACTCCGAAGAGGGTGTGAAACATCGTTCAAGCAAAAACACCAAAGGCATCTTCACGGTGCAGTATCCTGAAGAGCAGTTGATCGTGCCGGAAGAGTTTCGCTTTTTGCCGTTTTTGGTCTACGATGAGGGCGCAGATGGAAAAAAGGAAGTGCGCTGTACTTCATGCGGAATTTGCGCAAAAGCCTGCCCGCCGCAATGTATTTGGATCGTTCGTTCAAGCGATCCAGTAACGGGCAAGCCTGTTGCCACCCCGGCAGATTTCTACATTGATGCGGACATCTGCATGAACTGCGGTTTCTGCGCCGAGTACTGCCCCTTTGATGCGATCAAGATGGATCACGATTTTGACATTGCCTCAACCAAGCGCAGTGTCTACAACCTTGAAAGATTATTGAAACCCGCTTCTTATTACGCAGAAATTCGCCCGCTGAATTACACGATGGAAGAGGAAGCCCGTAAGGCAAAAGAAGCCGCCAAAGCCGCCAAGGCTCAAGCCGCCGCCGCGGCAACCGCAACACCTGCCGCATAATCATCACCACTCGTCATTGCGAGGAGGGCGTTCTCCCCGCCGAAGCAATCTCCTTGTAACATGAGATTGCTTCGGGCAAAAAACAAGAGCGCCCTCGCAATGACATTTATTTTTTAATAGGTAAATCAAAATGACAATTACAAAAGAAGCCGTACTCGCTGCACTTGGAAAGGTGCAGGAGCCTGAGTTACATCAAGACCTCGTCACCCTGAACATGATCCGCGATCTGGAGATCGAGGGCGATAAAGTCACTTTTACCGTTATGCTGACCACCCCCGCCTGCCCCCTGCGCGGACGGATTGACAAGGAAGTTAGAGAAGCTGTGATGACCGTCGAAGGTGTAAAAACCATCGAAGTCAAAATGGACTCGGATGTGCCGAATGATGGTCGCATGCGCGGACTGGTCAACATGCCTATCCGCAATGCGATTGCGATTGGCTCTGGCAAAGGCGGCGTAGGCAAATCTACGGTGGCGGTCAATATCGCAGTCGCGCTTGCTCAAAGCGGCGCGCGCGTGGGTCTAATGGATGCGGATATTTACGGTCCCAACACCCCCACCATGCTCGGCGTGGACAAACTTCCCTCCCCTGATGGACAAAAACTCATCCCCGCATTTGCGCACGGCATCAAGATGATCTCGATGGGCTTGCTCGTCAAGCCTGGTCAACCGCTCATCTGGCGCGGACCGATGCTCAACTCAGCCATTCGTCAATTTTTGAGTGACGTGGAGTGGGGCGAACTGGACTATCTCATCATTGATCTGCCCCCTGGCACGGGCGATGCGGCGCTGTCGTTGGCGCAAGCCCTGCCCTTAAGCGGAGCAGTCGTTGTGACATTACCGCAACTGGTCTCGCTGGAAGATGCCAGCCGCGGCTTGAACATGTTCAAGCAACTGGAAGTTCCCATCCTCGGCGTGGTTGAGAATATGTCGTATCTTGACCTGCCAGACGGCACCCGCATGGACATCTTCGGCTCAGGCGGCGGCGAAGCCCTCGCAAAAGCCACTGAAACTGAATTCCTCGGCATGATCCCGATGGATCAAAATGTCCGCATTGGCGGAGATACTGGCAAGCCGATCGTTGTCTCCTACCCTGAGTCGGCGGTTGCGAAATCGATTCAAGAAATCGCGCAAAAGATCGCGGCAAAGATCAGCGTGGCGGCTTTGACAGCGAGCAACGCTTTGCCGATCAATATTGTGGAATAGGTCAGAGATTAGAAATTAGTTATTAGAGATTAGAAAAGACCTGACGGGTATTGTGCCTGTCAGGTCTTTTTATTATTTTGTTTTCAAGATAATTTGTATTTGCAACCCGCTTTCATCCAAATTATGCGCGGAGATTGTACCGCCTTGCGCTTCGACAAGTTGCTTGGTGATCGCGAGTCCCAAGCCTGTTCCGCCTGAGATGCGCGAGCGGGATTTGTCTTTGCGCCAGAAGCGGTCGAAGAGAAATGGCAAGTCTTCGGCTGGGACACCGGGACCATTATCGTTTACAAAAAGGCGTATGGATTCAGCAGTCTTTTCCAGTGTGAGCCAGACTTTGCTGCCTTCGGGAATATAGCGCAAGGCGTTGCCGATTAAATTTCCGATCACTTGCTCGGTGCGCTGGGGGTCGAGTTCAAGGATGAAATCCCCGTTTCCCTTTTCCAAAGAAAGTGCGATATTTTTCTCGCGGGCTTGGGCTGAGAACAAGTCTATGGTATGTTGGGCTAGTTTTGCCAGATCAACTGATTTTTTCTCGAAGTGCAGTTGACGTGTCTCGGCGAGAGTCAAGAGGCGCAGGTCATCCACGAGGCGTTCGAGGAGGTAGGTTTGTTCGAGGGCAAGGGAGACTTGTCCGCTGTCTGCGGCGTAGACTCCGTCCACAATGCCCTCGAGTCGTCCGCGGATAATGGTAAGCGGAGTCCGCAGTTCGTGGGCGATGTCGGCAAGCATGTCGCGGCGTTCGCGGTCGTTGCGTTCGAGGGAAGATGCCATCTCGTTGAAATTATCGGAAAGACTTCGCAGGTCTTGCGGTCCTTCGCTTGAAATTCGTGTGTCGAATTTCCCATCTGCCACGGCTCGCGCGGCATAGATCACGTCTGCCAGCGGGTTGATGTAACGACGAATGAGCAGGATGGCAACCACGACCAGAAAAAAGGCAAGAATGGAGGAGACAATGCCAGCAGGAAAAATCACCCCGCGCACCAGACCGAGGCGGGCTTGCACTGAAAGAGAGGAAACGACAAGCGATCCGATTTTTTCTCCCTGCACATTTAATGGGAACATGATGTCGCCATGTTGAATCTCATAGCTGGAACCAGCCGTCGAAACAGAATCGGTTATACGGTCGAGGATGATGCGTTGTTCCTTATCCAGTAAAAGTGTGCTGAGGGATTTCAATTCACTATTTGATTCAAATGCCGATTCCACGCCATCCCAATTTCCATGTCCGATGTAATAGCCTTGCAGTACTCCAGTGAAGGGCGGGGAAAAGTTGGACGAGGGCGACGTTAGGAAATAACTAAAAATTGTAAGAAAGAAAAATAAAGATAAAAATAGGACTGTCACAAAAGCTCTTGTCAGCAGGAATAATAGGCGGGTGCGAATTTCGCGAACGGATGAATGATGCATGTTAGCCCTCAATGCTTCGACTTTGCTCAGCATGAAATTTATAGCCGACGCCATGCACGGTGACGATCAACTCGGCGGGTTCCAATTTGCGGCGCAGGTTGCGGATGTGTGAATCGATGGCGCGTTCCAGGCTTTCAAAAGTGATGCCATGTGTAGCGGTCAGCAGTTGGGCGCGTGAAAAAATGCGCCCTGGCTGGCTCATCAACGTGGCGAGGATTTCAAATTCGGTGGAGGTTAGCGAGACGGTTTTGTCGGGCAGGTGAACCTCGTAGTGGGCGCGATCCAATTCGACTTCGCCCGCGCGGATGGTGTCGCTGTCTGGCGAAGTGGTGACGCGCCGCAACACAACGCGGACGCGCGCCACCAACTCACGCGGGCTGAATGGTTTGGTGATGTAATCATCCGCGCCGAGTTCCAGCCCGATCAGTTTGTCGGTTTCTTCAACGCGCGCGGTGAGCATGATGATCGGCACATCACTTTCGCGGCGAATGGTTCGGGTAACATCAAGTCCATCCATTTCGGGCATCATCAGGTCAAGCACGATCAGGTCTGGCTTTTCACGGCGCGCAAGGGATATTCCCTGCGCGCCGTTACTGGCTGTGACCGTTTCATAGCCAGCCGCCTTGAGATAGTCTCGGCAGATTTCCACGATCTGAGGTTCATCATCTACGATGAGGATTTTCTTGGGCATGGGGATATTATAGTGGGTAGTGGTCAGTGGGTGGTGGGAAGTATCTATCCACCATCCACTACTCACTGCTCTTCTACTCGTATCTCAACGCGACCATTGGAGTCAAATTTGCGGCGCGGTAGGCTGGGTATAAGCCGAAGAACACGCCAATTCCCAAAGCGAAAGTAAATGCCAGTAGGATTGAATCTGCTGTGATGACAGCAGTAAATGCGCCGCTCAATGTAACAAGCAGAGCCAAGCCAATGCCAAATAGAATTCCAATGATGCCGCCCAGCAAGCTAAGCGTCACGGTTTCGATCAGGAATTGCGTAAGGATTTGATTCTTTGTTGCGCCGACAGCTTTGCGAAGTCCGATCTCTTTGGTGCGCTCCGTCACCGAGACGAGCATGATATTCATGATGCCAATACCGCCCACGAGAAGTGAAATCCCCGCGATAGCCCCAAGGAAAATAGTGAGGGTTTGAGTAACCGAGGTCAAGGTGCTTAATAGGTCAGATTGACTCAAAACATTGAAATCCAATTCATCCGAAGATGTCAGTTTGTGCGCGCGGCGGATCAAAAACTCAATCTGTGCCGAAACAGTGTCCATTGCTTCTGTGTTTGCAACAGAGACGGAAATGCTATTGACGATCTTCTTGTCATTGTATGTGGCAGTTGACCCGAACAACTTGCCATACCCTGTCTCCAATGGAATGAAAACCGCGTCATCAGATGAGCCGCCAAACCCAGATGATCCTTTGGCTTCGAGCACACCGACCACTTCAAATTTGACACCTTTGATAGAGATCGTTTTGCCAACAGCGGTCAAACCGCCAAACAGATCTTTCGCAGTGCCTGCTCCCAGCACAGCCACTCGAGACTCGGCTTTGTTATCACCATCTGAAATAAATCGTCCCTCTGCCACTTCATAAGAATTCGTTTCCTGATATTCCTTCGTAGTTCCAGTGACATTTACGCTAAAACTCTCATTTCCATGATCTACCAAATAAGAAGACTGATAGCTGGGTACGATAGCGGCAATATTATCCACCAACGAACGTTGGAGTAATTGATAATCTGCGTAATACAAATAGCTCGCCTGCTGGGATCCGCCCCCCCCAGGACCTGTTTGCTGCTTCCCAGGCGATACGGTCAAAAGATTTGAACCATTGCTTTGAATTGAACTTGTGATGTTGGCGGTGACTCCCTTGCCGATCGAGAGCAGAGCCACTACGGTAGCCACGCCAATCACAATTCCCAACATGGTAAGAACAGACCGCATTTTGTTCGCACGCAAGGCACGGATCGCGATCTTGAAATTTTCTGAAAATAACATTTTTATTCTCCAATTCTCAAAAACATAAACACGAAGGACACAAAGAAAAATCTTTTTGACACCTTAGTGACCTTCGTGTCCTTTGTGTTTAAACTTATTCCTCAATGCGCGGCGTGCCCGCTTTGATCGGATTCGCATTTGATTCATCTGAAATGATATGACCATCAGAAAGTTTGATAATTCGATCGGTATGTCGTGCCACGTACGAATCATGCGTCACCAAAATTACGGTCTGACCGTTATCCTTGTGCAAACTCTGGAACAACTCCATGATCTCCACGCCCGTCTTGCTATCCAGCGCGCCTGTTGGCTCATCCGCAAGGATTATGGCCGGCTCATTGACCAAAGCCCGCGCAATCGCCACACGCTGCTGCTGTCCGCCAGAAAGCTCGCTGGGCGTATGATGTGTTCGTTGTGAAAGCCCCACACGATCCAAAGCTTTCATCGCGCGGTCATTTCGTTCCTTGCCCGATACGCCAGCGTAGGTCAACGGCAGCATTACGTTTTCGAGGGCGCTTGTGCGAGCCAGCAGATTGAATTGTTGAAACACAAAACCGATCTTGCGTCCGCGAACCTCTGCCAATTCCGTCTCACTCATGCTTTCAACTGACAAGCCATCCAGCATATATTTGCCGCTGCTTGGCGCATCAAGACAGCCAATGATCGACATCAATGTGCTCTTGCCAGAACCCGACGGTCCCATGATCGCCACCATCTCGCCCTTGTTGATGGTAAAACTTGCGCCGTCCAAAGCGCGTACTTCGTTGTCGCCCATCTGATAGACCTTCATCAGGTTTTCAGTTTGGATCATTCTAACCCCCACCCTTCAAAGGATTCGGAGCATCAAAACTGCTTGTATTATCCAATTGCAATCGATCGCCTTCCTTCAAATCACCAGTGACAACTACAACATCACCAACAATCGAACCGCTGACCACATCCACCCGAGCACTTGAACCCTCCGTTTGAATTACCCAAACATATTCACCATTACTGTCATTTTGAATGGCTGAGATAGGCACCGCTAATGTTGCAGAAGCCGCCTTGGTTTGAATGATCACATTTGCAGTTGTGCCCAAAGGCAGGAAGGTCTCGCCCTCAATTTTATCCAGATCAACGCGGACTTTATATTTCACCAAGCCAGAGACAACCTCACCCACTGGATTGATTGCCGATACCTCGCCTGTGAACGTGACTCCAGGCACCGCATCCAACGTGACCTCAGCCTGGTTGCCCAATTTGACATTTGCCACATCTGATTCATCCACCTGCGTCTCGACGTAAAGATGATTCAAATCTGCGAGATTGACTGAGAGTTCACCCGTGTTCACCGTGTCACCCGCGCGGTCATCCACCGAAAGCACCTGCCCATCGAACGGGGCGATGATATTCAACGAGTTGACAGTCGCCTGAGCCGCGTCCACTTTGGCTTGGGCGGCGGAAACATCATCAGGATCGGGACCATCTTTCAGACGGTCAAATTCGCGTTGAGCATCCTCCAGCGTGGACATTTTCAAAGCCAGGTCACGATCAGCATCCGCAATGGTTGCAGGCGATGGATAATCTCGATACGAATGTTCAACGGGAATTTGTCTGCCGCCCATGTTTCTGTAGGTAATTCTTGTGATCCAGATTTTGCCGTTCAACGAAATGCGCCAATCTCTGGCTTTGTCGTAGGCATCCTGCGCATCTTCCAAATCAATCGCTGTTTGGGCGCGGTCTGTATCAGACTTCAATAAAGTTTCCAAGGCGTTCTGGGCATTAATCAAATCTGATTTGGCGCTGACAATATTTGCCGATGTGCTCGAAGGTTGCAGGGAAAGTAACGCATCACCCGCTTTAACAAAATCTCCAGGCGCGACATTTACATTTTCCACCACGCCGCTGGTCTTCCACTCCAGGCTGGCGAAAGGCTGGGCTGCCAGTGAGCCAGAAGCCTCGATGGTTTCTGCCACACTCAGCGAGGTGACAGTTGCTTCCGTGCTGGTTTGCGCGCTGCTGGTTTTTGGGGAAAAGAAAGCCCACGCCAACACAGCCACCACAGCGATCGCCGCAATGCCCCAGTTTCTGGCTTTCTTATTTTTTATAAAGTTTAGAATGGTATTCATACAAAGTTCTCCTTGTATCGGGTAAGTATTTTTTGGTCGGGAGTCCGCAAGTTCTACTTGCGGTTGGTTCACTGTCCAGAAGTAGAACTTCTGGACTCCCTAGACGCAGTGGATTACGGCGCAGGACGATAAATATGCGGCGCGATCCAAACCGCGCGGGCTTCGACTGGATTTCCACGGGCGCGTACCGCCAGGGTGAACTGCACATTCTGTCCCGCCAGCGCATCCAGCGGATAATCAATCACGATTGGCTCATCGGTAAAAAGATAGCGCCAGTTTTTCAATCCCGCAGTGCCGCGCTCGTCGGAAAAATTCAGCACAAATTCCACATCACAAAACGAGTGTTCGCGGCATTCCAGCACGGCGCGGAAACGGTCTCCTTTTTGCACGGTGATGGCGGGATATTTGCCGTAGATCGTTTCGTACTTTTCCTGCGGGGTGTAAGCCATCAAGATATTTATGTTCGACGGCAGACCTTGAGTTGTGCCGTCAATCTGCATGACGTATCCCGCGCTCGATTGGGTATCGCTGCCTGGGCAGGGTAAATCCTGTCCGCGCGTAGACCAGTCGGCGGCGCACATCTGCTCGACAAAATCAAAGACCAACTCGCCTTCTTTTTCAGTGGGCAATCCGACCAGACTGAAATCAGGTGTTGGGACAGAGGTTGCAGTCGCCGTCGCGGATGGAACGGCTGTCGCGGTTGGCGGTTGCTGCGTGAGGGTTGCCGCCGCTGTCGCTGTTGGCAGTCCCAGCGCTTTGGTCGTTTGATCCGCCGCTGGACTGCATCCCGCAAGGAATAATCCGAGGATTAAAAGGAAAAGAATTTTTTTCTGCATGTTGTCTCTCTATTTTTGCAAGGGTTGTGGACAATCAAACCGCTGTCCATCGCCGTCTTTGCGGATGTTATATTCGCGGTGTTCGAGCACGGTCAGGTTCGCCACCACGGGCTGACCATCCACATCCAAATCGTAGACCGAATACGTGCCAGGCGTAAACCACACGCGGCTCTGCGGCTGAAGAATTATGTTGCTAGGCTTCACGATCATCTGGTGGGTGGTGCAGTTGTTCAGGTACGAACCGACGTTCCATTCCACGACATCAATTCTCGGCAAGTCGAGCAGGTTCCCCGTCACAATTGAGTAATTGGTCTGAATTGAAATCCAGCCTGTTTCTCCCGCCTGCGACGGGATTTGGATCTTCACCCAACCATCCATGATGCTACGCGCCAAAACGGCGACGGTTTCGCCGTCCTGCAATTTTGCAATCGCATCAAATGACAGGTCAGGTCCCGTGCGGATGGACAGGTCGCCGTTCACAACGGTCACCATCACAGCGGGCAATATCGCCGACGGCGCGACCTCAATTGTCGGGGTCGGGGTTGGGGTTTGTGCGAGCGATATCGCCACATTTGACGATTCAATTGCAGATGGCTGGCTCTGCGTCGCGGATTTGGTTGCGGCTGGCGACGGGGTTGGAGCGGAGCTGCAAGCCTGAGTCGCAACTGCCAGCATCAAAATCAAAAAATAAATTTTCGAGGATTTCAGCATTGCTTATTCCTCGCAAGGTTCGTAACTTTCATAAAGCATCTCCTTTTTGTGTTTATCCAAAGATACTTTTCAAGTGTGCAGAATTTGTGCAGAAACAGGGGATGGTTATGGAGGCTAGGGTCGGCTGAATCCCCGCTTGCCTATTCAGGGGTACGGTATAATTGCAATTATGCAAACTAACATTATCGGTGTCCGATTCACCAAAATAGGAAAAATCTACCACTTCGACTCTGCCACTCTGCCCGATGTAAAAAAGGGCGAGCATGTCATCGTGGATACTGTACGCGGCAAGCATCTCGGCGAGGTTGTTCAAGTTCTGGAGGAAGCTCCCCCTACGCCGGAAGGCGGTTGGAAAGCCGTGGAACGACGCGCCACCCCGCGCGACCTTCTGCTCCAGCAATCCTGGCAAGCCAGGCAAACCGAAGCCATGATCAACTGCCGCGCCCGCGCCGCTGAGATTCACCTCAGAGACGTCAAAATTGTCACCGCCGAATATAACTACGACGGCTCGCGCCTCGCCTTCCTCTTCAGCACCGAGAGCGAAGACAAAGCAGACCTCAAGTCTCTCAAAAAAGATATGAGCCAGTTGTATTCGAGCACTCATGTCGAAATGCGGCAGATCGGCCCGCGCGACGTGGCCAAGTTTCTGGGCGGCATGGGCGCCTGCGGAATTGAAACCCGCTGCTGCTCAAAATTCCTGACAGACTTCTCGCCCATCTCGATCAAGATGGCAAAAGAGCAGGGCATCTCGCTCACGCCCAACGAAATCACCGGCATGTGCGGACGCCTGCGTTGCTGCCTGATCTACGAATACGAGCAATATGTCGAAGCGCGCAAGACCCTGCCCAAACGCAACAAACGCGTGGTCACCCCCAAAGGCGAAGGCAAGGTCATCGACGTCATCCCCATGAGCGACAAAGTGGTGGTGCTGATCGAAAGCGGCACAGACCGCCCGCAGCACATGACCTTCTCGCGCGAAGAGATCGAACCGTGGGATGAACTCGAAGCCCTGAAGCGCAAATCTCAGGCGCCCTGTGACCGCCACGAAGGCGGCGGATGCACCTGCGGCAAAGCCACGAAAAAGAACAATGACCGAACAAACTGATCATTGGGAAACCCCGCAAAATATTCTCGTAATTCTGGCTCATCCTGATGATCCAGAATTTTTTTGCGGCGCAACACTCGCACGCTGGGCACGCGCCGGACATCAAATCACCTACTTCCTCCTGACCTGCGGAGACAAGGGATTCAACCCCGCCACGCATCCAGAAATGACTCCCGAAAAACTGTGCGGATTAAGACACGCGGAGCAAAATAACGCTGCGAAAGTTATCGGCGCAAACGCGGTTCATTTCCTCGACCTGGCAGATGGCTACCTCATCCCAAGCCTTGATCTACGCCGTGACATTGTGCGCGAGATCCGCAGGCACAAGCCAGATATCCTGGTCACCTGTGACCCGCAAAATCTGTTTGCCCAATACGGCATCAACCACCCCGACCACCGCTACTGCGGACAAGTTGTGCTGGATGCAGTCTTCCCTGCCGCGGGCAATCTTGCCTACTTCCCCGAATTGATCGCAGAAGGCTTTCAGCCGCACATGCCAAAAGAAGTCTGGTGCTCGCTAACCAATCAACCCAACACCACGTTGGATGTCACCGACACATGGGCTATCAAACTCCAAGCCATTCTCGAACACAAAACACAAATCCCCGATGTCGAGAAACTGATCGAGCGTTTCAAATCCCGCCGCACCGAAGACAGCACGGACGAAAATCCACGGTACGAAGAAAAGTTCCGCGTTGTGAAATATAGTTAGAGTATGTCATTGCGAGGGCGCTCTTGCTTTTTGCCCGAAGCAATCCCCAATTGAATAGAGATTGCTTCGTCGGGAAAAGCACCCTCCTCGCAATGACATAAAATTAGGAGTATCCATGACCGACTTCCTCAATGAAGCAAAATCATTATTCAGCTACACCCAAACCCTGCGCCGTGATTTTCACCTGCATCCAGAACTCGGCTTCAACGAGATTCGCACGGGCGGCATTGTGTCAAAAGAACTCGAAGCGCTTGGCCTTGAAGTGACCAAAGGCGTCGGCAAAACAGGCGTGGTCGGCTTGCTCGAAGGCGCAAAGCCTGGTCCCACCCTGCTTCTGCGATTCGACATGGATGCGCTTCCCATCACCGAAGATACCGGCGCAGAATACGCCTCGCAGAATCAAGGCGTGATGCATGCCTGCGGCCACGACGGTCACACGGCAATCGGTCTGACCGTTGCGAAAATATTGAACGCTCATAAAAATGAACTGGCTGGTACGATCAAATTCTGCTTCCAACCTTCCGAAGAAGGCAACAACGGAGAAGAAGTCGGCGGCGCGGAAATGATGCTGAAAGACGGCGTACTTGAAAATCCAAAAGTGGATATGACCCTCTCGCTTCACCTGTGGAATGAAAAGCCGCTTGGCTGGATACACGTCGCCAAGGGGCCTGTTATGGCGGGCGCGGAAGAATTCAAAATAAAGATCATCGGCAGGGGCGGACATGGAGCCATTCCCGAAGCGGCAGTTGACCCTGTTGTCTGCGCGGCGCAGATCGTTTCAGCGGCACAAACCATCGTCTCGCGCAATGTCTCCCCGAGCGAAACCGCAGTCGTCAGTTTTACGATCATCAACGGCGGAACGGCTTTCAACGTCATCCCGCAGGAAGTGACCATGGCAGGCACGATCCGCACGTTTGATCTGCGTGTGCGCGAAAAAGTGATAAAACGATTTGAAGAGATCGTGAACGGCGTCGCATCTGCAATGGGATGTCAGGCAGAAGTGAACGTCAAGCAGCTCACGCCCGCCCTCATCAACGCGGAGCATGTCACAGCCAGTGTGCAGGAGACTGCGCGCCGCGTACTTCCGCACGCCAATCACGACAGCACACCCTATCTAACCATGGGCGCGGAAGACATGGCTTATATTCAGGCAAAAGTGGATGGATGTTATTTCTTCATCGGCTCGAACAACAAAGAGAAGCATCTCGATTACGGTCATCACCATCCCAAGTTTGATTTCGACGAACAAGCCCTGATAAATGGCGCGGCGTTAATGGCATCCGCTGCCGCTGATATATTGAAATGAACCGAAAAAGAAATTGGATCATCGGCGTTATTCTGACAGCCGCCACGGGATTCGTCGCGTTGCAAAATGGATTTGCGCCTGCGGTTGATTCAGCCACACCCACTCCAGGTATTACAGAAACAGCCACCAGCGCGCCAGTTTACGTACCTTGCGCCTACGTCTGGGCGCATCACAACGAGCCAGAATTAACTCAGAAAATAGACGAGACCGTTCGCGCCATCAATCCAACTGCAAGCGCAAGAGCAGGGTTGTTTGGCGAAGATTACATCTGTGCTGACGGGCACTCCACGTTTAGCGCGATGGAAACAGATTTCTATGTGCGGCTTCCCACTGACGATCTGACCAACGAGGAAGCGCTTGGAAATTGGATGTCGCAAATCCTGCCGATCGTTGCGGAAATTCCACGTGAAGAAATTTCGGGCAATTATGGATTTGTGGAATTCTCATTTGAGAAAAACGACGCGGAGCACGTGATCGTGCGTGTTCCAATTCAAAAATATATTGACGAGGCACAGGGGAAAACTGGCGCGGAATTGTTCCGCATGTTTTATAGCGCTCAATAAATCAGTTTTCATATCTTCTCAAGCCGCCAAAATTGGCGGCTTTTTTTTCTTGACAACTTAATAAACACGTCATATACTATGTTTAGTAATTACTAAACATTCTAAAGGAACAAGCGATGACAAAAAAACTTTCCCAACTCAAACAGGATTTCACAGAAGGACTCAGCCAGATCAGCCGTTTTTGGGGATTTCCCAAGGGCATGGGTGCGATCTTTGCCGTGCTGTACATCTCCCCCGCTCCGCTTTCGCTGGATGAGATCGTCGAACAGACTGGGCTGACCAAAGGCGCGATCAGCACTGAGGTTCGCACGCTGGCGCGCATGGGACTCGTGCATCGCTCGTCCAAACTTGCCGACCGCAAGGATTACTACGAAGCGGAAAGCGATTTCTACAAGTCGATCCGCTCGATCTTGAAGGAAAGGCAAAACAGCGAATTCGACAGCGCGATCCGCTCGGTGCAGGAAACTCTCAAAGAACTGGAATCAGGCTCGGTCTCAGGCGATGAGGCGGAAGTCCAATTCGTCCACGAACGTATCAAAGCGCTCCAGGAATTTTTCAATGCCATCGACACACTTAGCAAGGCAGTCATCAAATTGGAAAGCCTGGGGCTGGGCAATGTCAAAACAATTTTATCGGTATTGAAATAAGGAGACAAAATGAAAATAGCAGTGACAGGTGCATTCTCGTATTCGGGCAAATACATCACAGGTCGTTTATTGGCGCGCGGCGAAGAAGTGATTACGCTGACCAATCACCCAAACCGTCCCGATCCGTTTGCAGGAAAAGTAAAGGCTTTTCCGCTCAACTTCAAAAATGAAGATGAATTGATCTCGACCTTGCGCGGCACGGACGTGCTGGTAAATACCTATTGGGTTCGCTTCGACAAAGATAACAACACACAGCCCAGGGCTGTTGAAAACACAAAAATTTTAGTCAGTGCCGCCGCAAAAGCGGGCGTAAAACGCATCGTGCATATCAGCATCACAAACCCTTCTGCGGATTCACACCTGCCTTATTTCTGGGGCAAAGCAGCAAACGAAAAGGCAGTGGTCGATTCTGGGATGAGTTACGCGATCCTGCGCCCGACTGTGTTGTTCGGGAAGGAAGATATTCTGATCAATAACATTGCCTGGCTTCTGAGAAGGCTTCCCATTTTCGGTTTACCCGGTGACGGTTCTTATAAACTCTCCCCCGTTTATGTGGACGACCTTGCCGAACTCACTGTGGAATCTATTTACACAAAAGAAAATTATGTTTGGGATGCAGTGGGTCCCGATGAATTCACATTCAAGGAAATGGTGCTGTTGATCGGAAAGATGACCGCCGCCAACAAACTGCTGATCCCACTTCCGCCCCGCCTTGCTTTGTGGGCAGCCCAATTCATGAGTATTTTTGTAAAAGATGTAATGCTGACCCCCGAAGAAGTGGACGGACTGATGGCAAACCTGCTTATCTCCAAAGAGCCGCCGCGCTGCAAAACCAGTTTACGAAACTGGCTGGAAGAAAATAAAGCAACGGTTGGAAAACAGTACGCATCTGAATTGGCAAGGCATTTCTAAAAAAAGCCCCCATCCCCAACCCTTCCCCGACGAGCGGGGAAGGGAGTCCCCACTCCCATTTTGGGAGTGGGCTAGGGAGAGGGTTTTTTAATCTATTGAAACCACACCTGCGCAGCGCGGACTATCCATACAGCCGTAATATTTCCGCCCAACGCCAGAACCGTTGCGGTCAATCCGCAAAACCATCATCTTGCCACAGACTGGGCAGTTCGGCACAAAATCAGTGGGGGTTTCAATCCGCAAAGGAACAGTCCCGCCGATCTTCACCACAGCCAATTGAAAAAGCGTGATCACATCTGACGGGTCATAGGATTCACTCGAAGGCACATGCACCAGCGGCAGCCCTGCATCGGTAAACAGATCCTCCAAAAATTTATCGGTCTCACGCACTTCTTTCTTTGAGATCGGGCGCACAATTTCAACACCAAAAGCGGGGGTCAAAGTCTGCATGTCGCACAGCAAAAAATCCACATGCTTTCTGAAGAACTTATTAAAGAAATGCACGTTCTCATTTGGACGAACGATGTAAAAGATATCGTTCAACGACACCTTCGGGCAGATCGAATACCGCTTCCCCATCAACTCGGTCAAGACACGAAAAAGCGCCAGCTCTGTAGAAGCAAGAAACGGCTCGCGCAATCGATAAGGCAAACGTTGTGTTTCTGTATCTTTATCTGCCATGAATTCCACCATTGTGTATTATTTTTACTCGCCTTACGCAACATCAATTATTGATTATAGCAGGATGATATAAAGAAGCAAGCCATTAAGCAGAGGAGGAACCTCGCAACAATTTTATAATCTCAGGCTTGAGTGCGGCGTTACAGGCTAAAAGGCGTCGCCTTGAGTGTGACTGGCTTCGCCAGACCAGGTAATACCGGTATTGAAATGTCCCAATGTAATTTTCCCCGCGCGGTAGGCAAGGGACGTGGCAAAGCCAAGGTAGGTTGGAGGTTCATAGCAACGTGTTCAACAGTTCCTCTTCTTCTTTATCATTTTTCACATCCCCATCCAACCACGCACTGCGGAGTTGGAATAATATTTCCTTGTAACGCGGACCAGTTGGAATGCCGCGTGCTTTCAAATCATCGCCAGTGATAGTTGTTTTTACGTGCCGCCAGTTTACGAGGAAATCTTTCAAGGCAGGTTGATTTGAAGCCAGCCAGAGAGCATAGACCGAAATCAGAGGAACTTTTTCAAGGCGCATTGTCCACTTGCTCGGTTTGGCATCGGTAAGTGAAGCTAGATCATTTTTCAATTGAGCTACAGCAAGAGCGGCTTCTCTCAACTCGGAGGTGAAATCAAAGCGTTTAGAGAAAAATTCAACCACATCCGCCGGGGAATCCATGAACCAAAGTAAATAGCCAAGTGTGATTCGATTTGCAGAAAAGCCAAACTCCGCGGGCGCACTGGCATCTAGCAAGTTTGAATACTTATTATTGAATTTCGGCAGGCTGGGATTAAAGACATCGAAGACGCCCAACTCATGCAAGTGAGCTAGCATTCGCACAGATTTTTCTTCTTCAAAGATCAAATCAAATTCGTGGCGGATGCGTTCGCCGCTGAGGGTTTTGAGAACGGCAAAGGACTCGGGATTAACAAGGATGAAGGATGAAGGATGAAGGATGAAGGAATAACGTACCGCATAGCGAACGGCGCGGAAAATTCTTGTGGGGTCGTCTATAAAAGAGCGAGAATGTAAAACACGAATTAATTTTTTTTCAAGGTCGTCTTGTCCATTTAATGGATCGAGCAATTCGCCGAAGTGATCGCCATCCAGGCGGACAGCCATGGCGTTGATGGTGAAGTCACGGCGGCGAAGGTCATCGTCAATGGTTGATGGTTTTATGGTTGGCAATGCGCCGGGAGTTTTATAGATTTCGTTGCGGGCGGTGATCAAATCTAAGGATGAAGGATAAATGATAAAGGATGAAGGTAAGTTCCAGATGGCGGTGCGGAATTTTGTATGCGGGGTAAGTTTGCCGCCGTATTTTTTTACGAGGGATTCGCCGAATTCAATGGCATCGCCTTCGACGACGATGTCAAGATCATTGACTTGTTTTTCGAGAAAATAGTCCCGCACGAATCCACCGACAAGGTAGGCAGGTATATGCAGACTCTCTGAAAGGGAGGCAATCTTTCGAAGCAGAGCCAACTGTCGGCTTGAAAGGATGCGGGCGTTTTCAAGTTCCAGTTTTATATTATGAGTATTCTTGTGAGTTGTCATTGAGTCAAAATCCTGGCTTGGTCATATGCCTTGTTTGCGTATTCATGGTTGCCTTCCTGTGTCAAAGCATCCCCAAGCAAGGTCCATACAATGGCGTGACGGGGAAATTGGCGTGCAATATAAATCAAATCCTGGCGAATTTCGTTCACATGCCTATGGTGTTTGATCAAATGGGAATATGCGTGCATTGCCTGATCCATGTTTTGTTCTGCAACGGCATCACGAGCCACCTGCAAAAGTGGAGCTATTTCTGATGGACTCTTTGGTAGAGTTACTGGAATTATTAAAGGGCGCGCTTCAATCTTCGCTTTGGGCTGTTTCTGTTTCAAGGAGAATACCGACCCCTCGTAGGTTGCCGCAGAAGGTTCAAGCGCTTCTGTCAGTCCATCACCGATCAGATTCCAACCAACGCCAAAAAGGATGATAGCAAGAGTAGCTGGAAGAAAGACCCACCATGCAGCCAACAGGTTACCGCCCGGACCAATCACCCAATTACGACCCAGTGAAAGCAAAATACCCCACGGAGAAGCCCCGCCCAAACCAATAAAGGTGATTGTAGCCTGCAAGATCACAGAACTGCCCACATCACGTGAAGCCAATACTATGGCAGGACCAATTGAGTTGGGCAATAAATGACGACGAATGATCCAAAGCGGACTCCCGCCGAGGGCACGCGTAGCCTGGATAAACTCAGTGTTCTTCAAAGTAATGACCATCGTGTTGACAATACGAGCAATTGGCATCCACGAGAAGATGATAAGGCTGACGAGGATCGGGTCAACTTTCATCAGGAAAACTGCAAAGGCAGGCGGAGTAAATTGAAAGTCTATAAGCTGACCATGATAATCATTGTTAAACCAGTAAGTTCCACCCAGTGCTTCAATAGTGACTGCCACCATTTGTTGCAGGAAAACCACACCCGCCAACACAGGGAAGGTGAGAAAAGCATCGGCAATGCGCATCATTAGGTTGTTGACTATGCCCCCCGCGTATCCAGAAATTGCGCCGAAGAGGCTCCCAAAAAGGAATGCTCCAAGCGCCACCGAAAGACCAAAGACTGTGGCGTCACGCGCACCCCATACGAGGGCATGGAATACATCGATCTGACCTGGAAGTGTTCCAAGGATGGCATTTTCACTGGGAGGATGCGGGATAAAATCAGTGGAGCGTCCTACTTTTTTGAATGCGCCCTGGGTGGTTTTATTGGGTTGGGATAACAATGGCGCAGTCAACGCGACGACTGCAAATGAAAGCGCGATGAGTATTCCAAGCCAGTTCTGCCAATGGGAGAAAAAACGCTTGATGCGCTTCATGATTTCAAGCTCTCTTCACGCACACGTGGATCAAGCGCGGCTTGCACTATATCAAGAATAAGCATCAAGCTCATTACCATAATGACACTATAAACAGCAAAACCCAGTGTCGCGGGGGCATCAGGGGTACTTTGCATTGCAATGACAATAACATCCGAGACGCCTGTCAAACCAAAAATGATCTCGACTACAAAGATACTCGTCACGACACTTGCGGCAGAAAAAGCCATGGTGGTCAAAGTAGGCGCAAGAATGGCGCGCAATGCATGCCGCCAAACCAGTTTCCGTTCGCTCACTCCGCGCGCACGTGCTGCGGTGATATATTCTTTTCCACGCTGGGTAATGATCGTAGCGCGTGTAATTCGCCCCAACGTAGCCCAGTGAAACATGGATAAAGTCACCACTGGCATTACAAGGTGACGCAGCGCCACGAGAAAAATATCAAAACGCAAGTTGAGCAGACTATCGAAGGTCAGAAAGCCTGTAAATTCTACAAAGCCTGAGCGAGTCATTTCCAGATCGGTTAACACATCCATGCGGCCCGGCGCGAACCAACCTAACTGAATATAAAAGACAGAGATCAGGATCATGGAAAAAATGAACGGAGGCATCGAGGTGCCAAAGAAGGCAGCAGAACGAAAGAGTCCATCGAAAGGGCGACCTGGATGCCAGCCAGCTACTAATCCACTTGCAATGCCAAGAGGAATCAGTAAAAGCAGTGAATAGAACGCCAATTCCAATGTAGCAGGAGTACGGCGAATGAGCTCTGGCAATACATCTGCCCGCAGTGTGGGGCTATATCCCCACGAGCCTGTGACGAGTGATCGCACCCAATAGGTATATTGCACTAAATAAGGCTCATCAAGATGATACTGGTTGATAAGTGAATTAACAAAAGCCTCCGAGGCACGTTCACCACCTTTGCCAGGCGGTAAATAAAGACGTGCACGAGCTTCGGGGGGAGTCAACATCATACCGGCATATAAAACCATTGTGATAATGATCAGAGAGATAAATACAGAAAAAAATCTACGAATGAGGAATTGGAGGAAGGGGGACATGGCGATTCTCATGATTATTTTACTCCAACAACTTCCAAAATTTGTACGCGCGATTTCTTCTCAATCTGAAATAACTGTGTATAATTACTTTATGTTAACGAACCCGAACCCGTCCCCTCGAATGGATAAATCTACCAGGTCTGGCTAGGTTCACTTTTGTGTGCCCAAACGGCTCCCAGACTTGGCGAGCCGTTTTTTTATTAGACGATGGACGGTAGACCGTGGACGATGGAAGATTAACGATTTCAGAATTAACCGCCAGAATGCATGAGTTGGTGAAATCCAAAGGCTGGTACGAGGCAGACAGCAAACGTCCGCAAACGCCGCGCAATCTGGCAGTGTCACTTTCGATTGAAGCCGCTGAGATATTGGAGCATTTTCAATTCGGCGATGAGATAAAAAATAAAGATGAACTGGGAAGCGAACTCGCAGACGTGACCTTGTATCTTTTACAACTCGCTTCGGTTTCTGGCATTGATCTTGAACAGGCTGTGTTGAAAAAAATTGATGTGAACAAAACGAGAGAATGGGACGTAGATGAAGTAAAAAGTGAGAAGTGAGAAGGCTATGAACATAACAGTATTTGGCGGCGCACAACCTAAGGAAGGAACAGCGGCTTATGAAGAAGCCCGCGAACTTGGCAAACTTCTCGCCGAGCGCGGACATGCCGTATTAACTGGCGGCTACATGGGCACGATGGAAGCCGTCTCACGCGGAGCATCCGAAGCGGGCGGACATGTCATTGGCGTGACTTGCATTGATATTGAAGAGTGGCGCGGCTCGGCGCCAAATCAATGGGTCAAAGAGGAACGACGCAAGAAGTCGCTGATCGAAAGATTGCAGGCGTTGATCGAAGGCTGTGACGCGGCAATTGCCCTGCCTGGCGGCGCTGGCACATTGGCAGAAATTTCCCTGATGTGGAATTTGATGATCGTAGAATCCCTGCCCCCCAGGCCGCTGACACTGATCGGGAGCGGTTGGCAGTCCACCTTCGATCAGTTCTTCAATGAGTTTGATACTTATATGCCCGTACATCAACGAGAGTTGTTATACTTTGCGGAAGATGTAAAAACTGCTGTGGAAAAAATAAACAAATAAATTCATGTCATTGCGAGGGCGACGTTCTTTCGCCCGAAGCAATCTCCTGCAAAATTAAGGGATTGCTTCGTCGCAAAGTGCGCTCCTCGCAATGACATAAAAACAAAGAGGACAAAATGGCTGAAGATAAATTAACAAAACGTGCGGATGATTTTTCTGAGTGGTACAACCAACTCGTATTGAAAGCGGATCTGGCAGATTACGCCCCTGTGCGCGGATGCATGGTCGTAAAGCCTTATGGCTGGACACTGTGGGAAAACATGACCGCCGCGCTCGATAAGGAATTCAAGGCAACGGGACATGTCAACGCGGCATTCCCCATGCTGATCCCCATGTCTTTCTTTGAAAAGGAAAAGGAACACGTCGAAGGCTTCGCACCCGAACTCGCGGTGGTCACACACGGAGGCGGAGAATTACTCGAAGAGCCTCTGGTCGTGCGCCCCACATCCGAAACCATCATCGGCTACATGTATGCCAAGTGGATCAAATCATGGCGCGACCTGCCCATCTTGATTAATCAATGGGGCAGCGTCATGCGCTGGGAACTCCGCACAAAACTTTTCCTGCGCACCGCTGAGTTTTACTGGCAGGAAGGTCACACCGCACATTCCAACGCCGAAGAAGCCAAAGAGGAAATGTTCCGCATCCTCGATATTTATGCCAACTTCGCCATCAACGAAGCCGCGCTGCCTGTCATCAAAGGCACCAAAAGCGACACCGAAAGATTTGCAGGCGCACAGATCACAACATCCATCGAAGGCATGATGCAGGATAAAAAGGCGCTGCAATCTGCCACATCACATTATTTTGGCACAAATTTTGCAAAGGCTTTCGAAATTCAATTTGTCGATCAAAACAACACCCTGCAATTCTGCGAAACAACCTCGTGGGGACTTTCCACCCGCATGATCGGCGCCATCATCATGACCCACGGCGATGACCAGGGTCTGGTGCTTCCTCCCCGCCTCGCGCCTATTCAAGCCGTCATCGTGCCTATCTTCAAAACTCCTGAAGAGAAAGCCAAAGTCATGGAAGTGGCGGACCGCATCTTCAAAGAACTCAAAGCCGCCGGCATCCGCATCAAAATGGATGACCGCGACAACGTCAGCAGCGGATTCAAATTCAACGATTGGGAAATGCGCGGCGTCCCCGTCCGCATTGAAGTGGGTCCCAAGGATGTGGAAAAAGAATCCGTAGCCCTCGCCCGCCGAGACAAGCCCGGACGCGAAGGCAAGACCTTCGTCCCCCAAGCGGGACTGGACTCAACGGTTAGCCTGCTTCTGGTCGAGATTCAGGATGCGCTCCTCAAGCGCGCCACCGAATTCCGCGATGCAAATATTCATGACCCCAAAGATTATGATGAAATGAAGAAAGTTTTAGAGAGTGGCTGGGCGTTCTCCTACTGGTGCGAATCACGCGAGTGTGAAACCAAAGTGAAGGAAGATTGCAAAGCCACCACCCGCAACATCCCCTTCGAGCAACCCACCGAAGCCGGCACCTGCATCGTCTGCGGCAAGCCATCCAAGAGAAAAGTGTATTTCGCCAAAGCGTATTAAAAACAGTGAGAAGTGGGAAGTGTGTGGTGGTCAGTAACTACCCACTTCCCACTATCCACCACCCACTGAACTCATGCCCGCCATAGACCTCGCACGACTCCGTAAACAAGCCAATCGTCTTGCAGATTTTTTCTTTCTGCCAGATGAGTTCATGAAGCATTTACGCGAGATCCTTGAGTTTTATGTCAACCATACATTAAGAACAAAAGAGAACGTTGCCCCCGGCTCCAACTTAAGAACCTATCGCACGCCGCCCGCAGTGCTAACTCAAATTGAAAATGAACTGCGCACGGTGGCAGAAGCAAATCCCGAATTTGCGCTCGAACTGGCAGACATTCTTTGGGATGAAGGCGCGCTCGAAACACGTCTGCTGGCGGCGTTTTTGCTGGGACGAATTCCCCCTCAGGAAGAACGCCTTCTGCCGCGCCTCACCGCCTGGACTCAGCAAGTCCGCGACCCAAACGTACGGTACGCCTTGCTCTCGACCAGCCTGACGCGCATGCGCAAGGAAACACCCGATCAATTCTTCAACCTGATCCGCGAGTATTTGCATCCTGCACGGGCACGCACATGGTCAAACGGCATTCAAGCCCTGCTACCCATGATCGCAGACGCAGCCAACACCAACCTCCCGCCAATTTTCGACATGGTCGAACCGATCATCGAAGAAGCGCCATCCACTTTGCAAAACGACCTGATCGACCTGATCGTCGCTTTGTATCGCGCATCTTCCAACGAAACCACTTTCCTGCTCAAACATATTCTTTCCAACACGCAAAACCCAATGACCGCCATCACCATGCGCCGCATCGCCACCTCCTTCCCCCCGCGGCTGCAAACCGAACTGCGCGACCTCTTGCGCGCAAAGCCGCTATCCACACCAAAACGCGAAGAACCCGAAGACGTTGACGATTTTATTATCGAAGAAGTCATTTCGCTTAAATCACAAGATGAAATTGCAGACACAAAAAAGAAAACAGCGGCGAGGAAGAAAAAGATGGACAACACAAAAATCATCTATCTGCATGGACTCGAAAGCACCAACCAAAGCGGAAAGGCTCGTCAATTCGCAGAAAAATTCCCCGGCATGGTCACGCCCGATTTCACCGGCTCCTTCGAAGAACGCATGAAACAACTCAAACCGATCCTGGGGCGCAAGAAAAATTGGGTCATCATCGGCTCATCCTTTGGCGGATTAATGGGGACGGTCTTCACCTGCGAACATCCGACTCAGGTGCGGAAGTTGATTCTGCTTGCGCCCGCCCTCCTGCGCGACCACTTCGCCCCTTATCTTAATCTGGAGCCTGTTTCTGTTCCAACAATCATTATCCACGGGACAGCAGATGACGTCGTTCCGCTTGAACCCGTGCGCGAACTGGCGGAGAAATTATTTACCAACCTGCAATACATCATCGTGGATGATGGACACCGCCTGCAAAAAACATTTGGCGAATTGAACTGGGAAGAGATATTGGAATAACAAAGTATGCTCCCAGACCTCCGAGATTTCGCGCAAGCGTCTCGGAGGTCTTTTTTTTTTAAGATTGGCAATCAGACCTACAACAATAAGATAAAACAGACTAAAATACCCGCCATCATCTAACTTGAAATTCGACCCAGGAGGCACTTATGGCAGAGACCAGCAAGCCGAAAGAAATGGAAGGCGAAGTTTACTATCCATCGGAACAAGTTGTGGCACAGGCGCGTTTGAAAGACTGGGACGCACTTGCAGAAAAAGCAGGCAAAGATTTGCAAGGTTTCTGGGCAGATGAAGCCTCGGAGTTGGAATGGTACAAGAAGTGGGACAAGGTTTTGGATGATTCCAATGCGCCATTTTATAAATGGTTCGTGGGAGCCGAAACCAATATCGTACATAACGCAATTGACCGTCACCTAAAAACACATCGAAAAAATCAACTTGCGTTGATCTGGGAAAGTGAAGATGGAAAAGACCATCGTACCTTTTCATATTTTGCAATGAACCGCGAAGTCTCACGCATGGCGAACATCATCAAATCGATGGGTGTGCAAAAGGGCGAGCGCGTCACCATTTACATGGGGCGCGTGCCAGAGATCGTTTTTGCCATGCTGGCTTGCGCCAAGATCGGTGCGATCCATTCCGTGGTTTTCGGCGGATTTTCAGTCGACTCGCTGCAAGGGCGCGTGGACGACAGCGAATCAAAACTCATCATCACCTGCGACGGTTCCTACCAAAACGGCAAAATCGTTGAACTCAAAGCCATCGTGGATGAGGCGGTCAAGCATTGTCCTTCTGTTGAAAATGTGATCGTAGTCCAGCGCGTGGGCAATCCTGTCATTATGGAATCAGGGCGTGACCACTGGTACCATGACATGTGCGCGCTTCCCATTGCAAACGGCAAATGTCCCACAGAAGTGATGGATGCGGAAGATCCACTCTTCATTCTTTATACCTCCGGCTCCACGGGCAAACCCAAAGCCATTCTGCACACGCACGGCGGATACATGGTCGGCACGTATGCCACCATGAAATATGTTTTCGATGTGCAAGATGAAGACCGCTGGTGGTGTACCGCAGACCCCGGCTGGATCACAGGTCACTCGTACCTTGTCTACGGACCCATGATCAACGGCGCGACGACCTTCATGTTCGAAGGCGGACCCTCCTACCCGTATCCGAATCGCTGGTGGCAGTGCATCGAACGCTATGGAATCACCATCTTCTACACCGCCCCCACCGCAATTCGTGGATTGATGCGCTTTGGCGAATCGTGGCCGAATAAACACGATCTTTCCTCCCTGCGGCTGCTCGGGTCAGTCGGTGAGCCGATCAACCCTGAGGCATGGAAGTGGTACTACCGTGTCATCGGCAAGGAAAAATGTCCGATCATCGATACCTGGTGGCAGACTGAAACCGGCGCGTTCATGATTACGCCGACGCCGGTTGTGCCGCTCAAACCTGGCTCTGGCACACGCCCATTCTTTGGGCAGGAAGCCGAGATCGTGGACGACCATGGTAATCCTGTGCCGGATAATACAGAAGGTTATCTCACACTCAAAAATCCGTGGCCTTCCATGTTACGCACCATTTACGGCGACGATGAACGCTACGTCAGTCAATACTGGACCAAATATCCGGGACGATACAGCACCGGCGATTCAGCCAAACGCGATTCGGATGGCTACTACTGGATCATCGGGCGTGTGGACGATGTGATTAAAGTCTCCGGTCACCGCTTGGGCACCGCGGAAGTTGAGTCTGCGCTAGTCAGTCACCCTGCGGTTGCAGAGGCGGCGGCCATCGGTTTGCCGCACGATGTAAAAGGTCAGGGTATTCACGTCTTTGTGATGTTACGAAGAGGGTTTACGCCTTCGCCTGAATTAGCCGAAGAACTACGCCAGCATGTCTCGGTGCATATCGGTCCCATTGCCCGCCCCGAGGATGTGAAGTTTGTGGATAAACTTCCGAAGACGCGCTCAGGCAAGATCATGCGCCGTGTCTTGAAAGCAAGAGCACAAGGTCTACCTGAAGGCGATATTAGTACGTTGGAAGAATAGCCTTAAAACAAACCTCCGAAGTCTTGAAGACATCGGAGGTTTATTTATCTTTTATTCTTGTCGTTCTACTTCGGTCTGGCGCAACGGAACCCAGTGTAATCATTGAACGCATCGGACCCAACGGAATAGTACGAGCGATTAGAGGATCGGGCTTCGTACATGTTATGCACCCAAGAACCGCCTTTAATGACATGTAACTTCTGCCCAAAATAGGCGGAAGCGGTTGGTATTCCATTTGGATAAACGTCGTACCAATCATTTATCCATTCCCAAACATTGCCAGACATGTCCAACACGCCATAAACACTTGCTCCATTTTGGTAATATCCAACTGGAGCAAGATTCACGTTCTCATCGTTGTAACGATTGTCTGCTTTATTGTGATTCGCACAATTTACATCACAATAGTTCAACAACCTGCCATCGAATTTTTCACCCCAAGGATACGTAAGACCATTTACTCCACGTGCAGCCTTTTCCCACTGGAACTCGGTCGGCAAGTCGCGCCCCGCCCATTGACAGTAAGCCTTAGCCATATCCCAATTTACGTAGATGACAGGGTAATTTTCGTACTTGGGATTACCATAGTACACTTTCTCATTTGGCGAACCAATGTGGCTGGGCAATGTGCACATGCCGTCAGTAACACACTGGGAATACATTTTATTCGTCACCTCAGTCTGATCAATTAAAAAGGCATCAAGGAACATGGTTTGAAGCGGCTTCTCATCAGCATCGCCCTTATCACTACCAAGCAAGAACTCTCCCGCAGAGATGTCAATCATGGTCATGCCATCCTTTTCAGCATACGGAGTGTAACTGGTAATTGCCGGCAACAACGTGGGTGCGGTAACTGTCAGGGTTTCTGTCGCCATCTCCGTTGGGGCTTCTGTTACCACCTCTATTGGCGCTTCTGTTGCCACCCCAGTCGGGGCGTTGGTGAGAGTTGATACCACGACTGCCGTGGGCATTGCAGGCGAAATAAATCCTTTTCCCAAGGAAACAATCCCAATAATGCACAGGATAGCGGCTAAAAGGACGATGCCGGAAATAATGAGTGCGATAAGAGATGGGCGCTTACCCGAAGGCGCTTCTTCAACTTTCTGTTCAGCCTTTCGATCAGGCTTCTGTGTATCCGCTGATTTTATTTTTTCCAGTATTGTTTTTTCATATGATCCGCGATCCACGAATTCGGATGGCACGCTTTTTCCCTGTTTCACTTGTTGCTGAAATTTATCGATTCCAGAGGAAATAGACGGATTTTCTTTTTTTATCTTTTGTGCATATCGCAAGCGGAGGGATGCTAATAGCTTGAGGTATTCGCTCTGTTTTTGATCTCCAAAATAATCCATCCATTGAAAGGTGTGCAATCTGCGCGGGATAAGGGAAACTTCATCCAAGCGCAGGGGGATCAGATAAATGGTGCCTTCGGTTTTTTCCAACGCAAGGTCATAGGCAAAACGAATTTCCTTTTGAACATACCCATCTTTCATCACTGACTGATTGGACAAGCAGATAATGGTCACATCCGCATCATCAACTGCTTTCTCGACAACTTCCTGCCAATCCTGTCCGGGTAGTATCTTCTCCTTATCTAACCAGGGGTCAATCCAATCTTCAAACTTGAGAGCATTAAATAATTCCTGTACAACGGGCTTATCTTGTGAAGCGTGGCATAGGAAAACGCGAAGTGGTTCAGACATAATGAATACCTCCTATGAAGTTGATTATAAGACACGCCCAACAATCTGACGAGACGGATCACACCTACAAATGCATAACAGAGACTTCTGGGCTTTGAAATCTCAGAGGTCTTATTTTTTATCACTCAGCTAAACTGTTGCGGAAATTTGCACGGAGCAATGAGAGGCTTACCGCCTGAGGTTGAATGAAGCAAAGCCTTTCTCTTTTGCCCACAGAAAAAGCGACACAAATAGAAAATCCATGATGCCTTTTTCGGAATAACTGCGGCGGCGCATTAGATCGACTGCGGCTTCATTTGTTTGGAACTTAGTCACAATATTGGCAAAAGCGTCATTGAAGATTTCCCGTGGGCGCGGACAATGATCAGCAGAATGAGCGTCAAAGCGGCCAGAGTCGCTTCTTCGTAATCCAGACTTTTGATGAGGTACGTTGGAATGGAAATGCCAAGGATGGTTACGGTCATAATCCAGCCGATGCTTTTACTCCGCCAGAGGCTAAGGGCAAGCAACAGAAGCGCGAAGCCCGCCAGTGCCGAAGTGAGATGTCCGCCGTGACTGACGCCGAATGGGGGATATTGCTCGAGCAGTTTCAGCCTGTCTTTGAGAGAGACGGCGTGACCGCCGATAGGACGTTGATAATGCCCATGCCTGCGGTTAGCAGAGAGATCAATTTCACGATGGTGATCTCAGAAAAATAAAATTTTGTTTTCATAATGTCAAACAGCAAGCTGTTTGACTCCAGAGTTATATCCCGCCGCGCTCTTTCATCACCGCGCGGATTTCTTTTTCGAGTTTGTCTGCATGTTTTTCGAGAGCAGCAAGTTCTTTCAGCATTTTATCGCCAAGTGATTTATCTTCAAGCGAGTTGATGTTGATTTTCACATTGTAGCCGGCAGCGGTCAGCGCGGCGCGCGCCATGGCGAAACCAGACATCGAGTCGCTGATGGCGTTGAGGTTGGCATCCTTGGCGCATTTGAGCGCGAGTTCCATCACCTTGACCACGTCTTCTGCGACGTGGAGCGGAATATGCGCGGCGTTGAGCGTGGCTTGAACAATCGCGGCATTGCGCGCAGATTTCTGTTCGTCGGTTTCTTTCGGCAA
This sequence comes from Candidatus Brevifilum fermentans, assembly GCA_945877125.1. GTDB lineage: Bacteria > Chloroflexota > Anaerolineae > Anaerolineales > Villigracilaceae > Villigracilis. The sequence continues at coordinate 34,878 of CAMCQT010000023.1, forward strand.
TTTGAACGTAGCCATCAGCACTTCAAACGAAGCAGAGTCGTCATCTACGGCTTGCGTTAATTCCTGGCGCAAACTTTCAGCCATAACTCGAATGGCTTGCATTTCGGCTTGGACATCGGCATATTTCTTTTTACCGATGGTGAGTCCAGAAACCATGGCGACGAGTCCCGCACCCATTGCGCCTGCGTAGGCGCCTGCAGAACCGCCGCCTGGGGTTGGCGTAGGGGCAGCTAATTCGTCAATGAAAGTGGGACAGTTATCAGCGGGGGGCGAAGCGGGCGCGGCGAAGAGTCGCGATTCCAAAATCTGCTCTTTGTCGAACTGATCCAGTTGGGTGTACCAGACCGCCGCATCCACCAGCGCTTCCTGCGGGATCAACCCCACCAGTTCGCTGTGATGAATGCCCACGCCGTAACGCTGGGCTTCGCGTCGAATGGTTTCGACCACGCGCGCAATGGGCGTCTCGCGGAAATTGGTGAGGTTCATCGAGACCTGCGCACGACCATCGACCAGCAAGCCAAGTCCTTTGACGTAACGCAGCCCACCAGAAGAATGCCTGACAGCCTTGGCAATTTTCTTGGCGATGCTGACATCGTCGGTGGTGAGATAAACATTGAAGGCGATCAGCGGATTGCGCGCGCCGATGACAGTGGCTCCCGCCGTGCCAAGTTTTGCAGGGCCAAAATCAGGCGCACGGTTGAGGTCTGATTCGATCTCGACTTTGAGTCCTTCATATTGACCCTTGCGGATATTTTCAAGATTTGCATTTTCAGGGCGAGTTGCTGCCGCTTCATATAAATAAACGGGGAGGCTGAGTTCCAACCCGACACGTTTACCCAGTCTTTGGGCAAGAGCAATGCACTCGCCCATGCTGACATTCGACAGCGGCACAAACGGCACAACATCCGTCGCCCCAATCCGCGGATGCGCGCCCGTGTGCTGATCGAGATTAATCAACTCAGACGCAGTTTTGATGGCGCGAAAAGCAGCCTCTTCCACCGCAGACGGCTCACCCGCAAAGGTCAGCACCGTGCGGTTGTGGTCGAGATCAGAGGAACGGTCTAGCAGACTCGCACCTTCAACAGAAACGATGGCGGCAACGATCTGGTCAATGACTTCGGGGCGGCGTGCTTCGGAAAAATTTGGGATGCATTCGACAAGTTGGGTCATGGGGAACTCGATTTTGGATTTGCGATTTTGGATTTGCGATTGACGATGCCAATTATAAGGGATGAAAGTAAAATAAACATCAACATGGCATTAATCCTCTTTGACTTCGATGGCGTTCTTGCAGACACTCTGGCTGACCTGCTTAATTTTGGGCAGGAGGTCTGCGATGAATTGGGCGTGAAGCATGTGGCGACACCTGACGATCTGGACTCACTGGAGGTCATGTCGTTTGCGACGTACGGGCGGCAACTGGAAGTCCCTGAGCTTTTGGTAGATGAATTTGTCCGCCGGTGTTTGAAGCGCTTCGGTGAGAAGAAATCTCCGCCGGATATTTTTGATGGAATGGGCGAGGTTGTTAGGAAGTTATCTGTGAAGCATGTCCTGGGCATTATCACGGGTAACTCATCGCAGAATGTGACGGCGTTTCTCGTTGAGCATGGACTGGCTGAATATATCCGCGCGATCTTTGGGGTGGATTCACCAGGCTCAAAGACTGAGAAAATCTCACAGGCGCAGAATCAGTTTGCGGCGGAGGGCGAAGCGGTGTTCATGGTGGGAGATTCTATGAGCGACATCCGCGCGGCAAAAGAGGCAGCGGTCAAAAGTATCGCAGTCAGTTGGGGGCATCAAAGCGCTGAAACATTAATCCGCGCCGAGCCTGATTATCTTGTCCGCTCGCCGCGGGAATTAATGGAAGTTGTTAGACTTTGTCGTTAACTGCTTATCCACAGATTGCACAGATCCGCGCAGATTTTTTTGGCAAAAATCCAATCTGTGAAATCTGCAAAATCTGTGGATTATTTCGGATCAAGTCTATTGAAAAAGCATTGGAGGTTAGCATGGAAATGAAGGACATCCCTTTTGGCACGACAGACTGGGCAAAAATTGTCCCGACCGAACACAAAGGTGAAACGGGAATGGCGACCTGGCGAACGCAGCAGTTTGGAAATATCCGCGTGCGGATGGTGGAATATAGCGCGGGCTACCTCGCCGATCACTGGTGCGAAAAAGGTCACATTTTGTTGTGTCTGGAAGGGGAACTGCATACCGAGCTTGCCGACGGCAGAGAGTTTGTCCTCACGCCAGGAACAAGCTATCAGGTTGCCGACCATGCCGAGCCGCATCGTTCCTACACAAAAGTCGGCGCAAAACTTTTTATTGTGGATTAAAAATAATTGCGGGGAATTCATGTATAATCCCCGCTCCTATGAATACAAACTCTTCCTACGACCTTGTCATTTTTGATTGTGACGGCGTACTCGTTGACACCGAGCCGCTTGCCAATCGAGTCTATGTCCAAATGCTCGCCGAGTATGGCTTTGAAGTAAATCACGAAGAATACCTGCAAAGGTTTTATGGCGCAGCAATTTATAAAAGGCTGGAGTCCACGTCAAAGCTATTGAACTGGATTCCGCCGACAGATTTTTACTCTTTGTTTACTGCACGGCTTTCCAAACTGGCTGAAAAAGAACTCAAGCCCATTCCCGGGATTCGTGCCCTCGTTGAGAGTTTATCCGTTCCCATTTGCATCGCATCCAACGGAAACCGCAGAGAAGTGATCCTTCGGCTAAAACTTGCTGAGTTATCTCAATATTTTGGAGAAGCAATTTTCAGCGGATTAGACGTGCCGCAAGCCAAGCCTGCGCCCGATGTTTACCTTGCGGCGGCGAAAGCGTTCAATGTGTCACCTGAGCGCTGTATTGTGATCGAAGACAGCATCACAGGCGTCACGGCAGGAGTCCGTGCCGGAATGAAGGTTTATGGTCTTGCCTCGTACACGTCGAGCCAGTCGCTGCGGGAAGCGGGCGCGATTCCATTTGATAATATGATGGAACTGCAAACAATTTTGAGCAATACGGATAAAGTGACAGCTTACTTTTGATATGCTTGAAAAGACTTCTTTCATTACCGTCCCTAAAGTTGACATCGCCTTCTAAATCTGATAATATTTGGCGAAATTAGACGTACCTAGATAAGGAGAAACAACATGCTCCAAGAAATTGAAACAAAACTTTTTACTATAACCCCCGCAGCCAGTCAGGCAGTGAAAGATATACTCGAACAGCGCAAACTTGAAGGCTACGCTTTACGTGTGTATGTCGCAAGCGGCGGCTGCGGATGCTCTGGCGTGAACTTTGGCATGGCGCTTGATAATAACTTCCGCGACGTGGATACCACCTTTGATTCCAACGGCGTAAAAGTTGTCGTAGATAACGTCTCCATTGACTATTTACGCGAAGCCACCATTGATTTCGTGAATGACCCTCAGCATGGCGCTGGCTTTGCTGTCAGCAGCCCGAACGCCCAGGGAAAAAGCCACGAACATGGCAGCAGCGAAAGTTGCGGCTGTGGCAGTAGCGAAGGCAGCAGTTGCAGCAGTGACGGTGGCTGCGGCAGCGGCGGTTCGTGTTCTTGTAACAACTAATCAAAACGATAAAAAAAATGACCGAGATAATTCGGTCATTTTTTTATTTTAATTTTCTCTCGTAACTCGTTTATCTTCCGCGCAGGAATGAGATCAGCATACCTAATGCGCCGACGAAACCAAGTCCAAAGATCAACAAGCCCAAAGGGACACGATTGACAGCCGATGCCTCATCAACAAATGTAGCAACGATCAACGGCGCAGGAGGCGTAAAAGTTGGCAAACGGGTGGGGATGACCGGCGTAATAAATGCCGCCACCAGGGTTGGGTTAATATCAACAATTGGCGTTGAGGCTGCGGTTGGCGTGGGGGGGGTATCTAACTTGGGCAGTTGTCCTGTTTTTACTATTTTGACATACGCCGCATATACCCATGCAACAGAATCTGGAACGCCAGGGTAATAGATTTGTACCCAGGATTCATCTTCAGAAATACCGTACGCGGGCATTTCCTGTCCTGCCAGCAAAACTCCAATACGCGGATACAGATACGAGCTTGGACCGGAATAAACGTCTTCCTGTGGACGGTCAAGGTACAAGGCTACAACTACGCCCTGGGGTGTCCCTGTAACTGTCGGAACAGAACCAGTCGGTTGTTGAGCATAAACATGGGGCTGTAATGATGATTGGAATGTGAGTATCATGCCCAAAAACATTAAGAGTAAGAATACAAAAAATCTAACCTTGCGAGTGAATAGCATGTGATTATCGCCGCAAAAACAAAGAGAGTAAAAACCCGATGCTTCCCAGAACCACAAGGGCAATAATAATCATCCCCACTGAGATGGGTTTCTCAGAGTTTGCGCCGGATATATCTGTATAAGATAGGACAGTTAGTGAGGGCGGCGGAGTAAAAGTTGGTAAACGCGTGTTGGTCGGGGCAATATTAAATTGTGCGGCGAGCGTGGGGTCAATTGTGGAAGTTGCAGGCGGAACCGGTGTCGGGGGCGGCTCCACGATCCGCAGGGTGCCGGGGGAAACTTGCACAAGCGGCGAATACACCCAGCCTGCGTTATTTGGCGCACCTGGATATTCGATCTGGACCCAATCTCCGCCAGGTGATCTGCCGAGCGCAGGAACAACCGAACCTGTCAGCAATGTTCCTACAATAGGATAGATGGAGGAACTCGGCCCCATGCGCACATTGATCTGCGGTTCATCGGTTATCACGGTGATGAACATCCCTGAATCAGCGGCGGGGGTAACTGTCAGTTGTAGAGCCAGCACAACGGGTGAGGTGGACGCGAAAAAAGTCCCGACTGAAATCAGGACTATGAATATCGTCAAAATAATGGGGTGAAACCGTATTTGCTTCATTTCGTAAGTCTCTCTCAAGGAGAATCGCAAAGACGATTATAATCTAATTCATGGAACGAAAAATCTTTCACGGAAAAATAAAACCGGTAGATATTGCGCAGGCTCTGCTGGGTGAGTTTAATCAAGGCAACTTGCGCGCGCAAACACTCGGACAAAGCGATAAGATGATTGTCCAGATCGGCACAGAACCCGGTGCAGTGTCTGGCGGGCAAACAGCAGTCACCGTGACCATTCAAAAGTTAGAAGACGGTATCATGGTGGAGTTGGGTCAACAGGCGTGGATGGGCGTAGCTGCCAGTTTGGGGATGAGTGCGCTGGCGGCTTTACGCAACCCATTCAGTTTGCTGGGGCGGCTGGATGATATTGCGCAGGATATTGAGAACCTGCAAATCAGCGAACGCATCTGGCAGGTGATCGCTCAATCTGCGCGGGCGGCTGGGGTTTCCACCGACCTGTCGGACCGTTTGAAGCGGGTAACATGCGATTACTGCGGCGCTGCCAACCCAATAGGCGAACCTTCCTGTATTGCGTGCGGCGCACCCCTTGGAAAAATGCAACCCAACACATGTCGAAACTGCGGATATGTTATTCAGGCTGGCGATAAAAAATGCAAAAACTGCAACCAGGATATTTAATGATTTTTCGGGAGCAAGCATGAATTTACAAGAACTTGAAGCCCGATTGCAATCTCTAATTGAAGTGGATCTGCTCAATATTCTGCCTGGCAAAAAGGTGGAGGATGTGATCGTTCAAAAGCTGGCGGCGGCGATCCAACTCAATACGGCTATTCTGGAAGATGGCTCAGTAGCTGCGCCAAATGTGTATACTTTGATAATGCACCCTGACGAAGCGCCCAAATGGCAGGATCAGCAATTACTTGCAATCTTATTGCATTCCATCACTACAGTGACACAGGAAGCGGGGTTTCGGATTACAATATCGCCGACAATTACCATCGCAACAGATGACAAACTTTCTATAAGTGATGCACAGGTTGTGGCATCTCATCGGATTGAATCTATGGCTGAAACAAACGCAAGCCCCCTTGATACAGGCAAACTTGAAGATTATAGTAAATTACCTGAAAACGCCTTCTTGATCGTGGAAGGGGTAAAGGTGTTTCCTTTAAGACTTCCTGTAATTAATATTGGACGCAGGTTGGATAATCAACTCATTATTGATGACCCGCGCGTCTCGCGCAATCATGCCCAGTTGCGCGCCATTAAAGGCAGGTTCGTGGTATTTGACCTGAACTCTACCGGCGGAACTTTTGTAAACGGACAACGCGCCAGTCAAACGGTGCTTTATCCAGGCGATGTCATTTCTCTGGCTGGTGTGGCGCTCATATTTGGGCAGGATAACCCGCCTCCCCGCCTAGATTTGAAAGATACCGCTCCCCTACAAAATTCCTCAATAGATAGAATGGATAGAATGGATAGACCCACTGCGACACTAAAAGACCACTCGACAGCAAGACTAAAGAAAAAATGAGCGGCGCAATCATACTGGCTTTACGCCTTATCCTGGCAGTTGCCTTGTACGGCTTTCTAGGCTGGGCGTTATTGGTTTTATGGCGGGATATAAGAAGACAGGGTATCTCGCTTGCAAACCGTCGCGTTCCAAGCATCAACCTCACGGTCCGTCATGGACGGGGTTCTCCCATTGTAAAAAATTTCTCCCAACCTGAGATCACACTTGGGCGCGACCCCGGCAGCGATATCCCTCTTATTGACGATACCGTCTCCACTCGTCACGCGCAATTAACGTATCATCACAACCAATGGTGGTTGGAAGATCTCTCCTCTACAAATGGCACAACCTTGAATCAAACCGCTGTTACCATGCCCACCGTACTAACCGCTGGTGATGAAATACAATGCGGGGACACACGGCTGATCGTAAATCTCTCAACAAACACTCTTGTTTCCCCCACGCAAAAATTGGAGAAGAAAAGATGACGGAAAAAGTATCCATCGCGATCATAGGCGGTTCCGGGCTATATCAAATGACGGGCTTGCAGGACACAAAAGAATATAACGTAGACACCCCATTTGGAAAAACCAGCGCACCGATTGTGGTCGGCACATTGGAAAATACACGTGTGGCATTCCTGGCGCGGCATGGACGCGGGCATCACATCACGCCAAGCGAAGTTCCATATCGCGCAAATATTTACGCGTTGAAATCGCTCGGCGTGGAGCGCGTCATCAGCATCAGCGCGTGCGGCTCGTTGCGCGAAGACTATGCCCCGGGGAACATTGTCATCCCAGATAACATCTTCGATAACACCAAAGACCGTATTCGCACTTTCTTCGGCGAAGGGATGGTGGCACACGTAGGCGTTGCCGATCCGTTTTGCAGCGACCTGTCAAATGAGGTGGAAGCGGCAGTGCGCGCGACAGGCGCAATCACGCATCGCGGCGGTTCTTTCATCACAATCGAAGGTCCACGTTTTTCCACAAAAGCAGAATCACATGCATTTCGCGCGTGGGGCATGTCCATCATCGGTATGACAGCCGCCCCCGAGGCTTTTCTCGCCCGCGAGGCAGAAATGTGCTACGCCACCATGGCACACGTCACCGACTATGACGTATGGCACGAAAATGAATCGCCTGTGACTGTGGACATGGTCATTCAAACCCTAAACAAGAACACCCAAAAAGCACAGGAAGCCATCCGCAATTTAGTGCGCGGGTTAAAAGTTGAACGTTCCTGTGAATGTGGGCAGGCGCTATCCACAGCCCTGATCACAGACCCCAAGGTGATCCCTGCCGAAACACGTAACAAACTCAACCTGCTAGTTGGCAAATATCTAAAATGATGTCTCTTTGGCATTTGCCGTGCCGCCCATTAAAAAGTAGTCACATTTCAAACATGACCTACGGTATGCTTCCTTCACTACCTTTCAACCATGCATGATAAAAAACAAAGCCTCCTTTTGCGTTGGGCGGCATTATTTCTCTTTGTTCAATCCACGATCCTCACACTATCTCCCGCTGTGCGCGAACGCACATGGAATGTAGATTACAGGCTTTCGCATTGGGTGGGATTCCTTGCCTGGGCGGTGTTGATAATAATTGCACATCGTGCAACTGTTAAGTATTTACCTGAGCGCGACCCTTATCTACTGCCTGCCGCAGCGATGCTCAGCGGTTGGGGCATGCTTACCATCTGGCGTTTGGATGAAGCATTTGGCATCCGCCAGACCATGTGGCTTGGCATAAGCATTATCATTTTTATCCTCGCTTTATCCAACCAGCAAAAGATCATCACTTTTCTCAGGCGCTATAAATATGTGCTGCTCAGCAGTGGATTGCTCATCACCGCGCTCACACTCATCTTTGGCACAAATCCACTTGGAATTGGGCCGCGCTTATGGCTTGGCTGCTGCGGCATTTATTTTCAACCTTCCGAACCGCTCAAATTATTATTAGTTATCTATCTTTCTGCCTATCTTGCAGACCGCATCAACATTCATTTATCATCCCTGCCCCTGCTGATTCCCACACTGGTCGTCACAGGGCTTGCGCTTTTACTCCTGCTCGTTCAACGTGACCTTGGCACAGCTTCCATTTTTATATGCATCTTCACCATTGCCATTTTCCTCTACACCGGCAAACGGCGCGTCTTATTAATTGCAGCCCTCTTTTTATCTACCGCATTAGTCATCGGATATTTTTCGATTGACATCATTAACATCCGCGTCGAAGGCTGGCTCGACCCCTGGGCTGACCCTTCGGGCAAATCCTACCAGATCGTACAATCGCTTCTGGCTGTTGCAAATGGGGGCATCATCGGGCGCGGAATTGGGATTGGGAGTCCGCTTCTCGTACCAGTGGCAATTTCGGATTTTATTTTTGCGGCAATCGCAGAGGAAACGGGACTGGTCGGGACGATAGGCCTGCTGGCCCTCATCTGGCTGATTCTCTCCCGGGGCTTGATCGCCTCTCTGCGCGCCGCAGATGCCTTCCGCCGCTACCTGGCTGCCGGAATAGTGACCTACCTCGGCATTCAGAGCCTGCTCATCATTGGCGGAAATTTGCGCCTGTTCCCCCTGACAGGCGTAACCTTACCCTTCGTCTCCTACGGCGGCTCGTCTTTATTAACATCCTTTATCGCCCTATTTCTCCTGCTTACCATCAGCAATGTGGAAGATGAGGAACCAGCCCCCTTACAGAACCCAAAACCATACACGCTTCTAGCCGGAATGCTCGCCTTGGGACTGGTAGCCATCGCATTGACCAGCGCGTGGTGGGCAATCGTCCGTGCGCCAGATATGCTCAACCGCACAGATAACCCACGCCGCTCCATTGCCGACCGGTATGTACCGCGCGGTAAATTATTGGATAGAAATAATCAACCCATCAACGTCACTGAAGGCGAAAGCGGAACATACGAACGCGTCTATCTTTACCCAGACCTTGCCTCTATCACTGGATACACGCAACCCGTATATGGTCAAGCCGGTCTGGAAGCAACACTCGACGATTATTTACGCGGCTTGCAGGGGAATCCGTCCAGCCTCATTTGGTGGGATCATTTGCTCTACGGCACTCCCCCGCCCGGCTTGGATGTGCGCCTGAGTTTAAGCCTCACTTTGCAATCCAAAGCAGATCAACTTTTGGGCGGTCATGCAGGCGCAATTATTTTGATGAATGCCGAAACAGGTGAAATCCTTACTATGGCTTCTCACCCAACTTACGACCCAAATAAGTTGAGTGAAGAAGGCGAAGCACTGGCACAAAACACGTCAGCTCCGTTGGTGAACCGTGCGACACAAGGGTTGTATCCAATTGGGACAGCTATGCAGCCGCTCATCCAGGCGAAATTTGGTCAGGCGAAGCCGACAGACGCTGAATTAAAAGCATATTACCAAAAACTTGGTTTGTTCCAAGCCCCTGTATTAAATATGCCAGTGGCATTTGATATTGGGACAGATTCAACGCAAAACTTGAAAGTCAGTCCATTGCAAATGAGCCTCGCCGCGGCTTTATTAAGTCACGATGGCATTGTGCCTGCGCCGCGCATTGCAACCGCCGTAAATACTCCTGAGCAGGGCTGGGTGGTGCTTCCAGCGGAGAAAATGCCTGTTGAGGTGATACAGGCCGAGGCGGCGAATGAGGCGGCTTTATCCTTCATCGCGAAAGGTAAATCATATTGGAATCATGTCGGTCAGGCAAGCGCAGACGATAAAATCTTCACATGGTTACTGGCTGGCACACTGCCTGACTGGAAAGGTGCCCCGCTGGTTTTGGTTGTTACTTTGGAAGAAAATAATATTTTTCTCGCAAATTATATTGGGGACACGATTTTTGATGCGGCTCTGAATCAATAACCAGACAGGAAGCAAAAAGGGGCTTTTATTATTTTGCCAGTTTCAGAATATTCATCACATCGGCTTGAGATAATTTTTTGAAGTTACCCACCGGCCCGTTGCGAGTTGCCTTCTCTGCCATCTCGTCTAGCCGGTCTTCGGGAATATTCAACTCTTGCAGAGAAACAGGCATCCCAATCTGCTGGTAAAACCGCTCCAGGCGTTCAATTCCTTCCAAAGCGATACGTTCAGACTCGCCAAAGGCATAATCAACACCCCACACCCGCACTGCAAATTGAACAAAACGCTGCATATCTTCCTGATACACGTACTTCATCCAGGCTGGGAAAACCACTGCCAAACCCGCGCCGTGAGCCACATCATAAATTCCGCTGATCTCATGTTCGACCATGTGCGAGCCCCAATCTTCAATACGACCAGCGCCTAACAGACCATTGTGGGCGATGGTACCTGTCCACAAAATTTCTGCGCGGGCTTCATAATCAGTTGGGTTGGCAATTGCCCGCGGACCATACGTGATTAAGGTCTTGAGCGCAGCCTCACACAGGCGATCGGAAATATCCACACTTTTGGAATGGGTGAAATAACGTTCCATGATGTGGGCGCTGATGTCGGCAATACCACATGCTATTTGATAAGACGGCAGGGTATAAGTCAATTCGGGGTTCAAGATGGCAAACTTGGGGAAAAGCATTGAATGAGAAACGAAGCGCTTGAGCAATCCCTCTTCTTTTGTAATTACCGTCGAATCGCTTGATTCACTGCCCGCCGCCGCAATGGTCAAAATGACGCCCACAGGCAAAGCAGACTGCGGCTTTGCCTTATTTTCAAAGAAGTCCCACGAGTTGCCTTCATAACAGGCGCCGAGGGCAATCGCCTTGGCAGAATCGATTACACTGCCTCCGCCTACTGCCAGAATCATCTCGACATTGTGCTGGCTGCATAAACGGACGCCCTCCTCAACCAAACTAAATACTGGGTTGGGTTTCACACCACCCAATTCGACCCATTCCACCCCAGCCTCTTGCAAGGATTTGACTACGCGGTCATACAACCCTTGTTTCTTGATCGAACCTCCGCCGTAGTGCAAAAGCACTTTCTTGTACGGTTTGAGTTCACTACCAACACGCATTTCGGCATCATGACCAAAGATGATCTTGGTGGGGTTGACGAAATAAAAATTTTCCATAATAAAGCACTCCAATGGTTAATGTTTTGGACAAAATAACAGGCGCACAAGGCGCCTGTTATTTTGTCGCTCAGAAGGTGATAATAGAATTTTCCACCACCCACATTTTTATTGAAATATATCCACCGCACATTTGAATTTCACTTTGTACAATAGAGATACTAAAGTTGAATTACGAACCCTGATCGCTGTCTTTGGCAGCGTAACCGGAACCTGACGTGAAGAAGTCGCTATTCGCTTTGATATCCGGGGTGAGGTCAACGGTTTCACCTGCGGCAAGTTGTCTGGTGGTTTCAAGGACAATAGCTTTGCCGTGATGATTGGTGGCTTCGTAATGACCGGTGAGCCCAACTTTATTAATGAACTCGCCGCCCTTGGCAGTATACGCAGCAGGAACTTCATCTTCAGGGTAGATAGCCCCGAACGGGCATTCTGGCACACATGCGCCACAATCAATGCAGGTATCGGGGTCAATGTACATCATCGGGAATCCGTCTGCGGCCTGACCAGGAATAATGCACTCAACCGGACATACTTCAATGCAACCGCGGTCACGCACGCATAAACTGGTGATAACGTGAGTCATAATTTTTCTCCAAGTGGAAATATATCTAAGAATTAAAAAACGATTCTTATTTTACAGAGTAACGCGCGGCAACCGCATCCCAGTTGATCACATTCCAAAAGGCAGTGATGTATTCAGGGCGGCGATTTTGATACTTGAGATAATAAGCATGTTCCCACACGTCAATGCCCATGATCGGGGTAAGTCCATCAGAAAGTGGGTTATCTTGATTGGCAGTGGAAACCACTGCGAGTCCACTGTCCTTTTTTACGAGCCAGGCCCAGCCGGAACCAAAGCGAGTGGTGGCGGCTTTTTCAAATTCAACTTTGAAAGCGTCAAAAGAAGTGAACGAGGCGTCAATTGCCTTGGCTAATTCACCTTTGGGTGCGCCGCCAGCGTTGGGTCCCATAACTTCCCAGAATAAATTGTGATTAAATGTGCCGCCGCCATGATTGCGGACTACCATACGCACGCCTTCTGGCACAGCGTTCAAATCACCGAGCAAGGATTCGAGTGATTTACCAGCCAATTCAGGTGTTTTGTCTATCGCACCGTTTAAATTGGTGACATAGGTGTTATGGTGTTTGGTGTGGTGGATTTCCATTGTGCGCGCATCAATATGCGGCTCTAATGCGTCATACGCATAAGCAAGTTTAGGAAGTTCGAAAGTCATTTTTATCTCCTTTGAAATTGATCATACTATTTGGTGGTTTTACATTCTTTGAATATAAAATTTATTTTACCCCCAACCAAGCATACTCGCAAGAATTCGGATATTTTTTATACAAATATCATATAATTCACTGAGCACAAAAAATGCCGCTGCCTCCACAAGGAGACAGCGGCATTTTAAAACATGGCTATTTACTTCTTCTCGCCGAACAAGCCGCCGAGCAATCCAGCCGCATCATCAAGACCAATGCCGTCGCTCAGATCAACGTTTCCAGCAAGGACTGCATCCAACTGACCTGCAATTGTAGGCGGCAATTTCTGCTTGACAAAATTCAAGACCACGTCCACAGCCTGCAAAGCCTTATCATTGGGAATCCCGACCTTCTTGGTAACCAGTTCAGCAATTTCAGTTTTAATATTAGACATTTTCTATTCTCCTTTTATGAGTATTTACCAGCATAACTTATGCTGAATGGCAAATTTTACCACCCGCGCAACACTACTTGCGGTACACTTTGCGCCATTATGGATCAACGCGCCCGCCTCCTGCTTCCTTCTGCAATTCTGATCGCCATACTCGCAGTATCCACTGCCAGTATCTTTATTCGTTTCGCGCAAAATGATGGCGCGCCGTCGTTGGTGATTGCTGCACTACGCCTGACTTTTGCAACTCTGATGCTTGCGCCGATTGCGCTCACCAAACATCTTGAGGAATTAAAACGCTTCACACTTAACGAAATCCTGCTTGGGGCTTTCTCGGGCATTTTCCTCGCCTTACACTTTGCCACATGGATCTCATCTCTCGAATATACCAGCGTGGCAAGTTCAGTGGTATTCGTGAGTACAGGTCCGCTTTGGGTGGCGTTGCTCTCACCCATGTTGTTGAAAGAACATCTCGCCAAGACTGCCATCATTGGGTTGGGACTATCCCTCGCAGGCGGAACAATCATCGGGTTGTCTGATGCGTGCGCGTGGAATCACGGATTATCCTGCCCTGCCCTGCAAGATATCCTGCAAGGCCGCGCGATGCTGGGCAACTTCCTGGCGTTAGTCGGCGCGTGGACGGTAACTGGTTATCTCATCATCGGCAGAAAATTACGTGCCAATATTTCGCTGGTTCCATATATTTTCATGGTATATGGCTTCGCCGCAATCGTATTAATCATCATCATGTTCGCCTCAGGTAGTTCGCCGTTTGGGTATGCGCCAAAAACCTACGGCTGGATTTTCCTGCTTGCGGCGCTTCCACAGTTACTCGGACACTCCACCTATAATTGGGCATTGAAATATATGCCTGCCGCGCTTGTCGCTGTGACCACACTTGGCGAGCCGATTGGTTCTGCTATTTTGGCATTTTTTATTTTGAGTGAAACACCAACATTTGCGACCCTGATCGGCGGCGTTTTTATTTTGACAGGCATCTATTTTGCCTCACGGCAAACCACAACATGATTATCATCATTATGGGTGTGGCTGGGTCTGGCAAAACAACAATCGGCTCGCTCCTCGCCAATGAACTTGGCTGGGCATTTTACGATGCCGATGATTTTCATTCAGAAGTAAACCGCGCAAAAATGTCACAAGGCATTGCATTGACAGACGAAGACCGTGCAGGCTGGCTATTATCGCTAAAAGATTTAATCGTTCAAAATATTCAACAAAATACTTCGGCGGTGCTTGCCTGCTCAGCACTGAAAAATTCGTATCGCAACATACTCAAAGTGAACGAAC
>CAMCQT010000024.1 GCA_945877125.1 Candidatus Brevifilum fermentans
ACCCTCACAGACAACGGTGGCGGCGCAGCATCCCTGACCGGCACACCCACCAACAACGAAGTTGGCGATCATTCGGTGGTACTGCAAGTCAGCGACAGCGTTGAACTGGCAACCCAATCCTTTACCATCACGGTTGCAAATACAAATGACGCACCCGTGTTGGCTCAACCTGCTGACCAGAATAACGCCATTGGCGCTGTAGTAAGCTTGCAAATCTCCGCCACAGACGTGGACGCTGGCGACACACTGACCTACTCCGCGACTGGCTTACCTGCTGACCTGAGCATTAACCCCGCGAGCGGCCTGATTACTGGCACGCTCACCGTATCTGGCACGTCAACTATCAGCGTGACCGTGAACGATGGAAATGGCGGCACAGATAGCAAGTCATTCGGCTGGACCGTCACAGAACCCACCTACACACTCACAGTGAACAAAGTCGGCAACGGCACAGTCACCGCCGACAACCCCGCACCGTACTATCTGAACGACGTGGTGGTACTCACCGCCGTAGCCGACGAAGGCTGGACATTCTCTGGCTGGACTGGCGATTGCACCGGCACCGGCGACACATGCTCCGTCACGATGGATGCGGATAAGACGGTCACGGCTACGTTTACGCAGAATCAAACCGAATACACGCTGACAGTGAACAAAGTCGGCAACGGCACAGTTACCCCCGACAAAGTTGCACCGTACTACCTGAACGACGTAGTGGTACTCACCGCCGCCGCTGACGAAGGCTGGACCTTCTCTGGCTGGACTGGAGATTGCACCGGCACCGGCACATGCTCCGTCATGATGGATGCGGATAAGACGGTCACGGCTACGTTCACGCACGACATATACACGCTGACAGTGAACAAAGTCGGCAACGGCACAGTCACCCCCGACAAAGTTGCGCCATATTATTTGAACGACGTAGTGGTACTCACTGCCGTAGCTGACGAAGGCTGGACATTCTCTGGTTGGACTGGCGATTGCACCGGTACCGGCACATGCTCAGTCACGATGAATGCGGATAAATCTGTCATCGCTACGTTTACTCAAACCGTACACCCCACCCATACGATAGCAGACTTTAATGGAGATGGAAAAACGGATCTAAGCGTATTCAAAGTAGAGCCGTGGGCAGGGATGTGGTACATCAAAGATCAAAGTGTTGACGCATACGGCAACAGCAATAGCACTCCAGTTCCCTGTGATTACAATGGCGACGGCGTTACCGATATTGCTGTTTACAACGATGGCACCTGGTATGTCAAAGACCAATTTGTAGACAACTGGGGAGACGCGGATAGTATTCCGGTTCCCGGAGATTACAACGGAGATGGAACCTGTGATCTTGCCGTATTCAAAGTAGAACCGTGGGCAGGGATGTGGTACATCAAGGATCAGGGCGCTCACGCCTATGGCAACAGCAACAGTATCCCGGTGCCGGCAGACTATAACGGGGATGGGATTATGGATATAGCCGTCTACAACGAGGGTACCTGGTATGTCAAAGACCAATTTGTAGATAATTGGGGGGACGCTAATAGTATTCCAGTTCCCGGAGATTACAACGGAGATGGAAGCGCCGATCTTGCTGTCTTCAAAGTAGAGCCGTGGGCGGGGATGTGGTACATCAAGGACCAGGCAGCCCATGCCTATGGCAATAGCAACAGTATTCCGATGCCAGGAGACTATAACGGGGATGGCATGATGGACGTTGCAGTCTACAACGACGGCACATGGTATGTCAAAGATCAGTTTGTGGACAACTGGGGAGATGCGATGTCGTTCCCACTACCTGCTCGAGACACTAACGGAGATGGAGATCCTTATCAGTAACAATCAGATATAACGTTGAAGAGGGAGCAGGTGATTGCGTAGAAATCGGCGCAGTCTCTGCTCTCTCTCTTTGCGTGATAAGTAACCCAAGTTGCCACCTTGAGATAAAAAATGGTATGTCGCTCTGAGGGAGCGTGTTCTCCGCGACCGAAGAGTCTCTAGCCAAGTGGTAGAGATGCTTCGGGGCAACAAATGCCCCTCAGCATGACATAAAATGAATAGGGTAGCAACTTGAGTTAAGTAATACTCCCTTGTTTATGAAGAAGAATGAACGTCGAAACTAGCATGTATGGTCAGTTTCGATGTTATTCAAACAAATATCTTCATTTTTTGTAACAATGTGTAGAGGCTAAAATGAAAAATCAACTCAAATTTCGTGTTTTCTCATTTATTTCAATTCTAAGCATATTGTTTAGCGCGTTGGGGATGCCTTCACAAAACGCGCTCGCCGCTCAAATCACTGACGCGACTCCACCCGCTGCGCCAGTTGATCTGACGGCTGTTGCCGGTGACGCACAGGCGGATTTGACCTGGACAGCAAACGTTGAGACGGACCTGGCTGGGTATAACGTCTATCGAAGCGAAACTTCACCAGTGATGCTGACCGATCCGATCAATGGCAGTACGCTGGTTGTTTTGCCTGACTATGCCGATGTCGGGCTTGTTAACGATGTTGAATATTTTTATGTAGTAACCGCTGTTAATGCTTCTGGTATCGAGTCGTTGTCTTCTACTGAAGTCAATGCCGTCCCGACCAGCGCAACGAGTCCTCCCATCCCGTTGGATGACACCAACGAATTAGCAGAGGCTATACCTGACCCCGTTCTACCATCTGATGTCGGCGCTCTTGATGCCGCTGCTGGAACTGCGCTTCAGTTTAACGGCTCGAACCAGTATGTCACATTTGGGTCTGCCACAGGAATGACAACAGGACTAGGCGTTCAGGTATTTACGATTGAAACCTGGTTTAAGCGGACGGGTACCGGCGTAACCACCTCAACTGGCACAGGCGGACTTGCCACCGCCATCCCACTTGTGACAAAAGGACGTGGCGAGAACGAAAACTCCACTGTTGATATGAATTATTTTTTCGGCATTGACAATGCCACCAGTCATCTTGCCGCTGATTTTGAAGAGTGCTCTACCGCGAATAGTCCAGCAGGCTGCCCAGCCGGAGGTACCGCTGGTCTTAATCATCCTGTTTATGGATCTACCGCCATTCAAAACAATGTTTGGTATCACGCCGCTGTTACGTATGATGGGCGGTATTGGAAATTATATTTAAACGGCGCACTGGAAACCATGACGGGAAGTGATGTGGGCGCCACCCGTTATCCGCGTTGGGATAGTATTCAACATGCGGGCATTGGAACAGCCATGACCTCCACAGGCGCAACCGCCGGCTTCTTCAACGGAATAATTGATGAAACCCGTATCTGGAATGTTGTTCGTACCCAATCTGATATTCAAGCCAGCATATATTCCGAACTCACCACAGGCACAGGTCTAATCGGACGCTGGGGGCTGAACGAGGGTTCAGGTACCGCTGCAGTAAATTCGATAGCGGGTCGACCGAACGGGACTTTGATGAATACCCCAACCTGGGTTTCCGGCTTCCCACTTCCTGATACAACACCGCCTGCTGCGCCCACGATGTTGATTGCCACACCTTTCAGCGGCAGTGTCGGACTGAGTTGGACAGCACCCGCCGACCTGGATGTGGCCGGCTATAACGTATATCGCAGCACGGTTTCGCCCGTATCCCTGACCGATCCAGTTAACGGCGGAACACTGGTGACTGCTGCTTCCTATTTAGATGCAGGGCTGACAAACGGCACTCCGTATTATTATGTGGTCACCGCAGTGGACACGAGCAGCAATGAATCTGTCGCATCGAATGAAGCCACCGCAACACCGCTCGCGAGTCTTGGTTCAGGACTCAATTTTGATGGAACGAACGATTATGTGACCTTTGGTCCGAATCTTAATGCAACGAGCTTTACTCTTGAAGCCTGGGTCAAACGTGCCGCTGGGGGAGCCACCATGACCACCGGATCATTAGGTTTGGATGGATCAAGCGGACGTCCGCTGGTGTATCCTGTTCTAACCAAAGGTATGGGGCAGGGAGAGACGCCCGCTAACGTCAATATGAATTACTTCCTGGGGATTACGAATACAGGCGTGGTTGGCGCCGACTTTGAAGACAATGCCGGTGGTGTCAATCATCCGGCCTGGGGCAGTTCAACGCTCGCAATTGGTGAATGGCATCACATCGCAGCCACCTACACTGGAAGTTGCTGGGCGCTTTATTTGGACGGCAACCTCGAAACCCTCAATGCCGCAGTAACTGCGTGTCCCAGTGCTACACCTGAGTTCACAAGTATTCAGCATGCCGGACTGGCTGCTGGTATAGGTTCCACTGGGCAACTGAGCACCGGCTTTTTCTCTGGGGCAATCGATGAAGCGCGTGTTTGGAATGTGGCACGCACCGAAGCCGAGATCATGGGAACGATCAACGATGAGGTTACATCTGGAAGCGGACTGATCGGGCGTTGGGGCATGAACGAGGGCAGTGGTATGACCATTGCCAGCTCGATTGGCACAATCCCTGGAACGCTGACCAACGGTACAGCCTGGACAGTAGGTGCGCCGTTCAATATCGCGCCGCCCACGCCGCCTGCTGCGCCGACTTTACTGGCAGCAACACCCACCGCCGGTTTGCAGATCGACCTCTCGTGGACGGATAACTCTGATAACGAAACCAGCTTCAAGGTTGAACGTTCGCCTGATGGTTCAGCGGGCTGGACTCAAATTGGCACAACAGCCGCAAATGTCGCCGCCTATAGCAACACTGGCTTGGACCCTGCCACACAATATTGTTATCGCGTGCGTGCCTCCAATAGCATCGGCGATTCGGATTACAGCAATACATCCTGTGCTACTACGCCCGGCGATCCGAACAATGGTCTTAACTTTGGCAGCAACACTGCCTATGTTGGTTTTGGCGATCCAGCCGCTCTTGATCTGGCTCAGTTCACCATTGAAACCTGGTTCAAGCGAACCGGAACAGGCACATCCAATACCACAGGCAATGGAGGAATTGTCAACGCCATTCCACTTGTGACACATGGCGCGCCAGAGGCAGAGGGCTCCAGCGTAGATGCAAATTGGGTTCTGGTGATTGACGACGCCACTGATGTGATCGCCGCTGACTTTGAGGATATGGCTACCGGACTCAATCATCCGGTGCTTGGAACGACCCCAATTACCAATAACGTCTGGCACCATGCTGCTGCCACGTATGATGGCTCCACTTGGCGCTTATATCTGGATGGCAACCTCGAAACCTCCCTGCCTGTCAATGCAGCGCCTCGCTCAGATTCAACTCAATTGGCGGGTCTGGGTGCAATGTTCACTACAACAGGTACCGCGCTCGGTCATTTTGACGGCATGCTTGATGAAGTGCGTGTTTGGGATTACGCACGCTCGCAGGCCGAGATTCAAGGCACGATGAATTCACCCATCACCAGCCCCCAAACTGCGTTGGTTGCGCGTTGGGGTTTAGATGAGACGGCTGGAACTACAGTTTCGAGCAGTGCCGGAACTTTAGTAAATGGCACGATCACTGGAACTGGTTACAGTTGGGGAGCAGGTTCGCCGTCCATCGTAAATCACGCACCGGCCTTCGTATCCGGCTCACCCAATGACGGAACAACTGGGGTTTCGACCTCACCAACATTGACCGTGAATGTATCAGATGCTGATCTCGACAACCAGTCTGTATCATTCTATGGTCGTCCAAAGAACATCATTGGCGATGATTTCACGATGATCGTGATTCCCGATCCACAATATTATGCCGCCACTTATCCATCCATCTACAATGCTCAAATGCAGTGGGTGGTTGATAATAAAAACACCCGCAATATTCCCTACGTTATCAGCTTGGGTGATAATGTGGATGATAGCTTGAATACAACCCAGTGGACAAGAGCAACTACAGCATGGGATATGCTGACAACGGCTGGGGTTCCCTATGGGATAGAAGCTGGCAACCATGATGGCGCACCTACCAGCACGGCTAATTTCAACACGAATTTTGGCAGTCGCAAGACCTCCCAAACTTCCACGTATGGCGGCCGCTACGAAACCAGTGACTACGACAATTACTATACATTTTTCGATGCCGGCGGTATGCACTTCATCGTTGTTTTCATCGAATATGATGGCGCAATGACCAGCACGACCAATCCGGTTTTGGTTTGGGCAAATAACTTACTCTCGACCCATAGTGACCGGCGCGCGATTGTCGTGACCCATAACCTGTTGAATGGCGGTACGTCCAATACGTTCAGCTCGCAGGGGCAGGCTATTTACGATGCGCTCAAAGGTAACCCGAATCTATTCCTGATGCTGGGCGGTCACTTGGATATTGCCCGTCATCGCACAGACACTTTCAACGGAAACACGGTTTACAGTCTGCGCTCCGATTACCAGATGGTGGACAGCCAGCAAAGCGGGTATCTACGCATGATGCGTTTCTCGCCCACAAATAATTTGATCTATGTTTCCACCTACTCGCCCACGCAGCTTAAGGATTATCCTCTCGAGATTTCTGAGAATAATTTCACCTTGCCTTACACGATGGCCGGTAGTGCCGATTTCACGCTCATTGGAACAGATGATGCTGTTTTGGCAGGTACAGATGCTAATATCACTTGGACTGGTTTAAGCAGTAATACAGACTATGAGTGGTATGCCGTCAGCAGTGATGGTAGTTTGATTGCAACGAGCGCCACGCGCACCTTCACTACCGAAAACCTCGTAGCTACGTGCTATGCGCTGACACTCAACTCTGGCGCTAACGGAAGCGCTCCAACGGCTGCTCCGCTTAAGTCTGCCGCCTGCTCTATAAATGGGCAGTATGTCGAAGGTGAAGCCATCCAACTCACAGCCGCGCCCAATGCGGGATATCAGGTTGCCAGTTGGACTGGTACGAATAACGATGCGAGTACCTCGATCACGAACAGCCTTACCATGCCAGCCAGTGATCGCACAGTTGGGGTCAATTATGTCCAGAGCGAATATACCCTGACGATTACTATCTTAGGCAGTGGCACAGTGACGCCTGATAACGCTGGACCCTATTACTATAACGATCCAGTGAATCTAACAGCCACACCTCTGACTGGTTGGACGTTTACAGGTTGGAGCGGAGATGCCAGCGGCAGCGCTAATCCACTGGGTGTTACGATGGATGGCAACAAATCCATCACCGCCATTTTCTCGCCCATTGGCGGCTCAGCCTTGGACTTTGGGGGGACGAATGCCTATGTGAATTTCCTCAACCCTGACAAGTTACACCTATCTCAATTTACGATTGAAACCTGGTTCCGTCGAGACGGTCCCGGAGATACCACTCAAACCGGCTCAGGCGGATCGTTCGCCACAACATTGGTAGCCCGTGGTCGCGGTGAAATTGAAGACCCCACCGTTGACCTTAACTACTTCCTGGGTATTGATGGCGCCTCTAATAAACTAGTGGCTGATTTTGAAGAGGGAGCTACCGGCACAAATCCAAGCCAGAATCACCCTGTATATGGAACGACAACCATTACTACGGGCGGCTGGCATCATGTGGCAGCCACGTATGATGGAACAACCTGGATGCTTTATTTGGACGGCGCACTTGATGGGCAGCTAGCCGTTGGCGAACCCGTTGCTGCGGCAGGCAACCAATATGCTTCCATAGGCAGCGCCTTATTATCCACGGGTGTCGCAGACGGGTTCTTTGATGGTCTCATTGATGAGACTCGAATATGGAACCGAGCTTTAAGTGAAAGTGAAATTCAGGCGAATATAAATCAGGAGGTTACTACCGGTTCGGGACTGGTTGCACGCTGGGGACTTAACGAAGGGACTGGGACAAGCATCTATGACTCTCTCTCAACCCCAGCCGATGGAACTCTTTTGGGCGCTAATTACACATGGACAAGTGGCGCTCCGTTCAACATCCCGATTGCGCCAACGATCTCTGGCAATGCAGGTGTGGCAGGTGCGATGCTTAGTTACACAGATGGAACGGAAAAAATCGTCACTGCTGACGATGCAGGTCTCTACTCCTTTGAGGTTTCATATAACTGGTCGGGTACGGTCACACCGTCAAAGCCTGGTTATACCTTCACGCCGCTGAGTAAGATTTATACCAACGTTACGGCAAATAAAGCCGGTGAGGACTATATTGCTGCGCAAGTGTCCCATACGATAGCAGACTTTAATGGAGATGGAAAAACGGATCTAAGCGTGTTCAAAGTAGAGCCGTGGGCAGGGATGTGGTATATCAAGGATCAGGACGCCCATGCATACGGCAACAGCAATAGCATTCCAGTTTCCTGTGATTACAATGGCGACGGTGTGACCGATGTTGCAGTCTACAACGAGGGCACCTGGTATGTCAAAGATCAATTTGTGGACAACTGGGGAGACGCAGATAGTATTCCGGTTCCTGGAGATTACAACGGGGATGGGACTTGTGATCTTGCCGTCTTTAAAGTAGAGCCGTGGGCAGGGATGTGGTACATCAAGGATCAGGCAGCCCATGCCTATGGCAACAGCAACAGTATTCCGGTGCCAGCAGACTATAACGGGGATGGGGTTATGGATATAGCCGTCTACAACGATGGCACATGGTATGTCAAAGATCAGTTTGTAGATAATTGGGGGGACGCCAATAGTATTCCAGTTCCCGGAGATTACAACGGGGATGGAAGTGACGATCTTGCTGTCTTCAAGATAGAGCCGTGGGCAGGGATGTGGTATATCAAGGATCAGGCAGCCCATGCCTATGGTAACAGCAACAGTATTCCGATACCAGGAGACTATAACGGAGATGGTGTTATGGACGTTGCAGTCTATAACGATGGTACCTGGTATGTCAAAGATCAGTTTGTGGACAACTGGGGAGATGCGATGTCGTTCCCACTACCTTCTCGAGACACTAATGGAGATGGAGATCCTTATCAGTAAATCCATAGTTTCTAGTGGAGTGCGATATTCAAAATGCTCGCTACTTCGGCTTGGGGTAATTATTCGAGAGGGGATGTGTAATCTGATAATGTCGTAGTAGTTAATGTCTTTGTTGTAAAATGCCCAGTCTTTGGAAAGATAGTTTCCAAAGACTGGGCGGTTGTTTGAGCGCTTGTTCAATTACAAGATTTTTACATGTTGAAGGATTTTCAGATATTGATTAAAGGCTGGGTATAGGACTACAATTGAGTTTTATCTTACAGATATAACTGGTATTTGAAGTTTAGCATGAAGTGTACTCTCAATGTTAGCTATGCAGTTTGATTTAACATAATCATTGGTAAAACTATTGGAATCTGATCGAATTCTTGCCCCGTGATTCACAACAGAAAAAATAATGAAAAAAATCACGAATTTCCCAAAAGCTTTAGCCGATCAGATACTTGTTTCTGGGGGGAATTTTGTTACCATTCTGTTGGGTGCAAGGCTTCTCACTTTAGAAGATCAGGGGAAATTTGGATATATTTTGTCTGCTTATTTGGCGGTTTCAATTTTGAACCAGACTTCAATCTTTCAGCTGGCTAGCGTTGAGGCTCCTAAAACAGATGAATCCTATTATGTTTTTATTCAATTTCTTCAAATTATCATTTCATTTGTGAGTTCTATCTTATTGACAATATTACTGGTTTGGTTGGGGGCTGGCGCTGGTTGGAAAATATCAATTATGGAATTTTTGATTATTTTACTTTTTCTGTTTTTACAACAACAAGCAGATTTTGTTAGAAGAAGCGCGTATATTTTTTCATCCGCTACTGTTTCTTTAATTTCCAGCGCAATTTTATACCCAACTAGATTGTTGGCGATATTGGTTTTTAAACCAAATGATATATTCTCTTTTTCCTTAATATTAGGGTTAACAGCGCTAATTCCTGCAATCAAGTCGGTTTTTGATTTGTATAAAGCAAAGAAAGACATGAAGGAGTTACAGAAATTTATCCTGCCGCATTTTATTAAGGCACAATGGCTTATTCTAAGCGCTCCATTCTCTTGGTTGTGGTGTAATATCCCAATCTTTATATTGGGGATGCACGGCAGCCTAATGCAAGTAGGAGTGTTTACAACTCTCAGGAGTTTAACCAATGCGGGTAATGTTTTATTGGAAACGCTTGAAACATACGTTTCAGCATCGGTTGGAAAATCATATATCCAAAATAAAACAGCCTATATCAAGCTGATGAAAAACACTTTAATTTCAGGCCTGGTTTTATGGTCTGTGGGCTTTTTTGTTTTTTTCGTCATGGGGAAAGATTTAATCAACATTCTTTTTAATAATGATTATAAAGAGTTTTCCTTATTGCTAATTTATTTATGGACGGGGATTTTGTCAGTTTTTCTTTCTCGTTTATCGTCTGTTATGTCACGCACGGTAGGTAAAACAGATACCATTTTTGTGAGTTTAATCATTGGCACTCTCGTATCATATGTGGTTTCTATATTTCTAATACCTCTATTCAATGTTTATGGGGCAGCAATTGCCATTGGAGTTGCACCATTAATTATGTGGGTGTTTCAAGAAGTAGATGTTAGATTATTTATAAATAAACAAATTAAAAATTCATCCAAGGAGATGGAATTATGAGAGTAATATATGGTCCTTTAAATAAGATCGGAAAAATATTTGCAATCCCTCTTAGCTACCTAATTTCCAATAGGGTTTTATATAAAATTTTTACCCTTATAAAGATTTATTTAGCGATTCTACTTGGTCAAGGTGCTGGAACAGGTTGGAGCCTTAATGCAGAGACAAATGCAGCGATTAAAATAATTAAAAGAAGACACGACGTTAATGAACATTTAATAATATTTGATATTGGTGCAAATATAGGAAATTGGTCAGCCCTGCTCGCAAAAAGAATAAAAAAAGGAACGTATTATCTTTTTGAGCCTCAACCGGGTTGCCATTCCTATATTATGGAAAAGAATATTCCTAATATGAAATTATCCTCCTGTGTAGTCAGTTCTTCTCCAGGAGAGTTACTTAATTTATTTTCAACATCTGAAAATGCAGGATTGGCTTCAATTTATCAAAGACGTGATTCGTATTTTCAAAAAGAACCGTATCATAAAATAGAAGTACTCACTACTACGATTGATACTGTCATCACGAATAATGATATTAAAAGGGTGGATTACATAAAAATGGATATCGAAGGTCATGAACTTGAGGCTCTTAAGGGGGCTTCAATGAGTCTTCAAAATGGAATAATTCATGCCATTGCTTTTGAATTTGGTTCAAGCAATATCAACTCACGAACATATTTTCACGACTTTTGGGACTTTTTGTACCCATTAGGATATCACTTCTATCGTATTCTGCCTTGGGGTGGGTTATTGCCAGTGCTTGAATATTCGGAAGATCTCGAGTATTTTCGGGGGGCTACAAATTACGTTGCTGTTTTAGATAGATGAATAGTTGATATGGATACTATCTCCTCAAAAAACATTACATAAGTATAAAAATGAAAAAGCTGCCAATCGTAATTGTTTACTTCTTGTTCCCTGTAATTAATATTTTCGCCAGGAATGTAGGTTATGCGATCAATCGTAATTGGATTGATTTTGTGTGGGGCATACTGTTTATTGTTTCATTACTTATGTTATTGGGCAAACGGTTAAAATTAAAAGTAAAACGTTCATTCCTTGTTCTTTCATTAATAATTATTGCGTGGGCTTTTATTCATTTTTTTTATAATTTGGCTGCTGGTCAAACCGAAATTATTCCTGTGTTTCTAGAAATTAAACCTTTCTTTTACGCCTTGTTTGCTTTGCTTTGGCTGAAAATTTGGGGAATGCCCAAGGGTAATAATTTTATTGATGGTGGGGTTATTCTAAGTTTAATACTAATGATGGAATTTGTTCTTGAGAGTTTCTCAGCTGGTTATATTGTTCGTATTGGAGGGTCAGGTGAAATTAATTATGACGCCATGCTGCTGGTGATGGCAACCTGTTTCCTTATTGCTCAAAAGGGATTTTGGTCAAAAAAAATATTTTATAAATGGATCATCATTTTAGTGGGTTTATTTGTTTCATTATCCAGAACTGCGCTTGTTACAGAAATTTTCTTGTGGTTTGTGTTTGTGAATATAAATCCTGTAGTAAAAATAGGCGCAATAATATTTAGTGTGGTCGGTATCTTTTTATCTTTTAGCACTAGAGGTTTGTCGTTTGTATTTAACAATATGGATCGTTACTGGATGTGGATGAGTGCGCTAACTATGTTTTCGACTAATCCAATACAATTTCTTTTGGGGTTTGGTGTACAGCCATTGCCAGTTGATATTCCTGCACAACTTGCTTACCTATGGATAGATTTACAGCAGGCTAATTGGGGATTATCAGGTATATATGCATATAATTTCCATGCTTTTTGGCTTCGGTTTGCAATAAGCTGGGGAGCAATTGGAGTTCTCTTACTACTGTTTCTTATCATTTATTTGCTCATAAGTTATCGTCAATCTGTTGTGGTTATGTTCTTGATGATTGTGTTTACTCTGGAAGGATTGACGATGGGTACAATTTATTTGAGTAATGTAGGAATTCCCTTTATATTGGCTGTGGCGGTGGGAGTATCTGATACGAGAAGAAAATCTTTGCAGGCGGAGAGAATATGAAATCTTTGTTGGTTCTTATTGTTACATATAACGAAGAACTACATATTGAGCGGTGTGTGCGTTCAATGATACCGGTTGCATCGAAAATATTTGTTGTTGATTCTTTTTCAACTGACCGCACTGTAGAAATCGCCCGTTCTCTGGGTGTTGAGGTCATCCAGCGTAAATGGAAAAACTATGCTGATCAATTCCAGTGGGCGATTGAAAAATGCGGCGCGCAATCTTCTGACTGGCTGATGCGCATGGATGCTGATGAATATCTTGAGCTGGAAACTCAAAGCGAACTACATGAATTGTTAGCGCAAATTTCTGATGAAATAGATGGAATCTACATAAAGCGCAAAGTGCTTTTTGAAGGTCAATGGATTCGATACGGAGGTTTTTATCCGCAGATTCTTTTGCGTGTTTGGCGTGCGGGTAAGGGGCGTATCGAGCAGCGTTGGATGGACGAACATATTATCCTGTCGTCTGGAGCAAAAACCGTCACGTTAAAAGGACACTTGGTGGATGACAATTTGAAAGGAATCACGTTTTGGATCAATAAGCATAACAAGTATGCCTCGCGTGAAATGGTTGATTTGTTGAATAATAAATATCCTTTATTTGAGAAGGATGAAAGTATCAGGCAAATGGATGATCCTCAGGCAAAATGGAAGAGAATTGTCAAAGAGAAGATTTATTCCAAGTTGCCTGTTGGACTCCGTGCATTTTTATATTTTATTTATCGATACTTTCTTCTGTTTGGCTTTCTCGACGGTAAAAAAGGCTTTTTGTGGCACTTTATGCAAGGTTTTTGGTATCGATTATTAGTTGATATTAAAATTATGGAAATCGAAGAACGCAGCCAGGGTGATATTATAAAGATGCGCGAGATACTGCGAGATGAGCATGACATTACCTTGGAATGATG
Organism: Candidatus Brevifilum fermentans; assembly: GCA_945877125.1. Lineage (GTDB taxonomy): Bacteria > Chloroflexota > Anaerolineae > Anaerolineales > Villigracilaceae > Villigracilis. Next base: position 13,441 of record CAMCQT010000024.1, read on the forward strand.
TGTGTCATCAAATGATGGATCGTATGGATTAAATATTTGGTTCAAAAGGAGGCGTCTCATGTTTTGGCTAAGACTGACCAAATTAATTAATATAATGATTGACCCTTTTCTTTTGTCTGCACTCCTGAAAGGCGCTACGGCAGGAGTGGAACATAAAGCAGTATTACGTAATTTGGAATGTGAATGTGTGCTTGATATTGGCGCCAATCGCGGCCAGTTTGCGTTAATTTCTCGCAAGGCGTTTCCTCAAGCAACTATCCATTCTTTTGAACCTCTTAAAGAACCCGCGCAAATCTTCCAAAAGATTTTTAACAATGATCCCAATGTAATACTGTATCCTTTTGCCATCGGCCGTGAGAAAACAACTGCCACCATCCACATAACAAAGGATGATGATTCTTCATCCATGTTGCCGATCACAAAGACGCAATCTGATATGTTTTCCGGTGCGGTTGAGAAGGATACCCGCCAGGTGATGGTTTATCCTCTGTCTGAGCTGATTGATCCTGCTTCCATACCGTCAGCTTCGCTTTTGAAAATTGACGTTCAAGGCTTTGAGCTGGATGTGCTGCAAGGCTGCGAAGATATTCTCCAAAAATTTTCACACCTTTATATTGAATGTTCATTTATTGAGTTGTATGAAGGTCAGGCATTGGCGCATCAGATCATCGCATGGTTGGAGGAAAGAAGTTTTGTGTTGAGCAGTATCCATAATCTATATTATGGGAAAAATGGCTTGGCAGTACAAGGCGATTTTCTGTTTTCAAAAAATAAAATTACGGATGGTCGGTAAAATCCCTTGATGAAAATTCTTATCGTCGGTTTGAATTTCCATCCTGAACTGACCGGCATTGGCAAATATACAGGCGAGCTTGCCTCCTATCTTGCCGCTCAGGGACATATCGTGCGCGTCATCACTACGCCGCCATATTATCCGCATTGGAAAATACAGGCTGGTTACCGCGCTTGGCGTTATCAAAAAGAATCCTGGCAGGGAGTTGAAATTCAACGCTGTCCATTGTGGGTGCCGCGTCGTCCTACTGGTTTCACACGTTTGATCCATTTGGCAACTTTTGCTTTTTCAAGTCTGCCCGCCTTGGTGACGCAATTGCGTTGGAAACCGACTGTGGTGATCTGTATTGCTCCGGCGATGATGAATGCTCCTTTTGTGCTGGCATTTGCCCGACTAAGTGGGGTGAAAGCGTGGCTTCACATTCAGGATTTTGAGTTGGATGCCGCGGTCAATCTCAAAATGTTGCCGGGGAGTCAGTTTATTTATCCACTAGCGCAGGCGTTCGAACGTTTTATCCTAGCCCGTTTTTCTCGCGTTTCCACAATCTCTGAAAACATGCGCTTGCTTTGTATCGAAAAAGGCGTTGAACCGCAATACACCTTTCTTTTGCCTAATTGGGTGGATACTAAAAAGATATATCCATTGCAGGATTCCGGTTGCCTGCGTGCTGAACTTAAAATTTCCACTCAAACTTTTGTCGCTCTTTATCACGGCAACATGGGACGTAAACAAGGCTTGGAACTTCTGCTTGAAACCGCTCGCTTGCTAAAATCAAACACCGAGATTCTCTTTGTTTTGTGCGGCGAAGGTCCCGCCAAAAAAGAACTGGTTGAACATGCCGCATCCCTTCCCAATGTCCGTTTTTTGGAATTACAGCCCGAAGAAAAACTAAACGAGTTGGTAAATCTTGCAGATGCACATCTCCTGCCGCAGCTTGGCAATGCCGCGGATCTGGTCATGCCATCCAAACTTAGCACCATGCTTGCCAGTGGAAAACCAGTCATTGCAGGTGCATATCCGGGTACACAGATTTCGCAGATATTGGATAAAATCGGCATGGTGATTCAACCGGAAAATGCGACTGCACTTGCCGAGTCTCTGATCAATTTATATGAAAACCCATCAGAAAGATTCCGGCTCGGGAGTCTCGGTCGCGCCTACGCCTGCCAATATTTTGATAAAGAAATCATTCTCTCCCGCCTTCAAGCCTCCCTTACGTCAGATACCTGAAGATACCGAACATCTTAACTTTTTCACCTGAGGACACATGCCAAACGAATTTGAAGACAACTTTGATGATGCTGTTGATTTCAAAAGATTGTTTACCACCCTGCAACGCTGGGTCTGGCTATTGGTTCTGGCGGCGGTGCTGAGTGCATTCTCTGCTTATGTTTATAGCCGCCAGCAAACGCCTGTCTACGAGGCTACCACCAATATTCTCGTAACACGTAATTCACAGCAGTCAGTCGGCGATATCTCACAATCCTTGAATTTCTCCCAGCTTGTTGAAACCTATGTTCGTATGTTGTCCCTAGATGAATTTCTGGGGATTGTCTCTCAGCGTCTGGGGTATGAAGTGGAAACGGAAAATGTGAATGTTTCTGCATTGACCAATACGCAAGTGATTGAATTAAAAGTGGAGGATGTTGACCCTGCTCGTGCCGCCCTCATTGCAGATACCATGGTCCTTGTACTGGGGGAACAAAATGAAACCTTACAGGCTGGTCGTTATTCTGAGGCTGAACAAAGTCTGGATATACAGATCAAGGAGAATGAGACCAGAATCGCTGATGTTCAGGCGAAGTTGAATGAAGCAAAGACAGGTGCTCTCATTGAGCAGACCACTCAGGCACAGGCAAATATTGACGACACAGTTAACGCCATCAAGGTCACGACTATTGAGTTGGAGCGGCTCAATAAAATGAGTTGGATAGACGCAAATTTTCTTTTGCGTGATAAAAAAATTCGTTTGCCCCAACAGCAGTCGTTGCTAGATAAACAGATCGCTGAGCGCAATAACTTGCAGGTGAAACTTTCATCAGACCCAAAATCTGTAGCCGATCCTAAATATGCCGCACTGATCCAGACACAAATTACTGACCTTGATGCGAAGATCGAAAAGACACGCCAATTAATTGAAGAAACTCAAAATGAAATAGTATTCCTCACTCCGCTGGAAACCCAGCAGGGCTTTGATTTTACAGTCGTTGAAAAGGAAAATTACCTAAAAACACAGCAGTCCCTGCTCGTATCCTACCAGAATGTGTATACGAGTTTGCTGAGCACTGAAGAGGTCAAACGCACTACAAATGAGATTGATAATCTAAACCAGAATCTTGCACTTTATCAAAACATTTATCTCAATTTGTTAAGCAATCGCGAAGATGTGAAAAAGCAAAAGATGCAGAACATACCGACCATCGAACAGATCAGTCCATCGCTGGCTTCAGAAGACCCGGTAAAGCCGCGTACTTTGCTTAATACAATTCTTGGTGGGGTAGCTGGTTTGATCCTTGCCTTGAGTTTTGTAATGCTGCGCGATGTGACAGACGATACCGTCAAAAGCCGCGAGGAAGTAGAAAAATTACTGGGCACAAAGGTAATTGGATACATCCTTGATATAAAAGATAATAAGGATGGTGATGGAATTTATGTGGGACATGCTCCGCGTTCGCCGGTGGCAGAGGCGTTTCGTACCTTGCGCACACATCTTGAGTTCTCTGCAAAGGAAAAGCCGATTAAAAGCATCATTGTGACGAGTGGGGGAGCCACGGAGGGGAAAACCACCGTAGCTTCAAACCTTGCGGCGATCCTGTCACATTCCGGTAAAAAAGTAATCCTGTTGGATGCCGACCTGCGTCGTCCGCGCGTTCACCTTTACACAGGGGTTTCCAATGTGACCGGTGTAAGCGATTTGCTTGACCCAAGGCAGGAAACTACTTTCGCTGATTACGTCCAAAAGCTGGAGAATATTCCAGACTTAAGCATCCTGCCAAGCGGAGGACTGCCCGCCAATCCTACTGATTTGCTTGGCTCTGAAAAAATGAAAAACCTCGTCCAAACACTTTCAGATGTATACGATTACGTAGTGATCGATTGCCCTCCCATGCTTGTCGCAGACCCTCAAGTGCTTTTGGGTCTGGCTGATGGGGTGCTGTTGGTGATTGTTCCGGGGCAAACCCGCAGCGAGGTTGTGCGCGCCATAAAAGAGCAGGTGGATCACACGGGTGTGCGTCTGCTGGGTGTAGTCTTCAACCGCCTGAAAAATAGCCGACGGGCTGGGCATGGCGAATACTCCTATTATGCCTACCCTTATTATTATTCCTCGAATTATTACTCGTCAACTGAACTGGATGGCGATAACGCCGGCAAAAAGAAGAGGCTGAGTAAAAAGAGTCCGAAGTCTTGATCGTACCCCGAGGTTTTAGTTCACGCTAAATTGCACTTCAATGGTTAGGTCATGACGTAGATCAAGTTGCGCCATCCAAGCGCCATCATTTTCTGTAAAAGGAATGGTGGCGCTTTCGATTCTTGCGCCGCTGGGCAGGCTCAAGGTCAATGTAAAAGGTTGGGCAACCATGCCGGGCTGCTTTTGTACTTTCAAGCGATACGTCCACAAATTATTTTCGTTGTTCTTTGTCACCACATCTGCTGGCAGGCTATATTCAAACTCAGTGGTTGTAGACTGATTTGTTGGCGTAATGACCATCATGCCAAATACTTGTGCGCCGGGGATGTCCTCGTTACCGAGGTTATCTGTGCGGGCAGGGATCATCTCTCCCAGCATGGTGGATTCTGCGGGGATTTCACGCGGATTTGCTCGTAACAACTGAGTTCGCTCGGGCGTGTATATTCGCAAATATCCCCAATGACATTCATCTATATTGTAGTCCGGCTCTGGCGTTTTGCCTTGCAAGGTTGGCTCAATGAAATATCTAAATGTGGAGAAAGGTTCGCATGGAACATCCACCGCCGAATGATTGGTTTGCTGTACATGAAGAAAGCTGGTGGGACTTGTTGGAATCGTCAAATTTACATTGTAATCAAATGACATCTCCATGACCGCATTTGATTTGTTGTACCCCATGTTGGTATCCACCGTCATCAAAAAATCTGAGTTGTGCGGGATGCGTACTGCGCCATCCCAATTTCTACGTTCAAGAAATATGGCAGCCTCTTCATTATCAATTTGCAAAAGGATGTGCTTCTCATCCAGAAGTTCGATCAAGACCGGCATAAGTTGAGTCCACGTTTGCCCGCGTGCTTCCAGTATTTTTTCCAGCAAAGGTTTTGCAAGTTTGCTGATGAATTGTTTTCGATCCCATTTTCCAGTTACGCCTTCAGGGCGTGTTTCTTCCGCTGAGCGCATGTAATCCAATACATTTTCATGGGTAATGGCGTAACTTACATTGTCCACGCGCACGGGTCCAAGTGTTTTTAGCAGGCGCTCGATCACATGCATATCAATGGCGATGATGCCGTCTGCGGAAGATGCGCGGGAGTATGAATAGAAATATTCTGCCCAGGAGGCTGTTGTTGGAAAATCTGTGAACCAATTCGAGTCCCTGAATAGAAGCATTTCGATATTCATGAATTCCTCAAATTGCCAAGGAGAGATTGGATAGGGTTTATCGAAATCATCAATCAACTCAGAAGTCTCTATATTGATGCTGATTAATTTCCCATCCATTACAACCGCCGAACCTGCGGCCGTGAGGTATCCTCCGGTGGGGCGCAGTTCATCTTCATTTTGTATGAGTATTAAATAGGTTTGCGGACCAGCCTTGCCACCCCCCAGTAATTTTGGCGCAATACGTACCATGGTCAATGCGTCTTCCATTGGAAACGTACCCGAAATGGAAATGAAAAGTGGGTCGATTCTGTTCGTTACAATATTTTTAATCTTTGGGATAAGACGCTCTACATCAATTTGCCCTCGCGCATCCTGTGCCTGAGCCAGCGATAACTGTGCATTTAACAACTGTGGGCTTGCAGATTGTAATTGTAGGAGCAGTTCCATCACTTCCAGTGGCTGATCTTTCGACAAGGCCGTTTCAACCGCAGGTGTAATTGCGGTTAGCCCTTCGTCTGCCGCAGTTGCGAGGTTTTGCGCCAGGGCAATCACTTGTTCTGCCTGGTTGATCGTGCCGCCGTATTTTGGAATCCAACCTAAATAAGGAGACATCCACAGATATGGCTCTGCCTCAATCTGGAGCGCATCCAGGTCAACCCGCAAATCATGCACTTCGCCGGCCATTTTCGGTATTTTTTCGAGGTTGGGTTTGGGAGAAAGATAGGTTTCCAGCGCACTTGCTTTTATTTCAATGGCTTGTATATGTTGATATAAATTCCAGAATTTCCACCCGAAAAAAGCTGTAATTAGAAAAATAATTAAGCCAATTGAAATGCCTGCCCACTTAACGATTTTGCGTCTGGCTGGGATCGGCTTTGGGCTGGCGCTCAGGCGATTCTGTTCCATGTTCACCAACTCTGCCAGTTGTTCCATCCCTTTGCGATGCCAGTCGCTCAATGTGCTGTTTGGGGCCGGTTCAAATTCGTTCCCTGCAAAACGATACTTTGTAAGTTCAACTTCGTTGAGTCCGTCTGTATGACCGTAAACAAAGAACAAAATGGAATTATCCATGCTTTCCCATGCCTCTCGCAGGCTGGAGGGAAATGGATCGCCGCGCAGCAGGGGGGCAAAATACTGAGCCGAAAGGATGCCAAAAACTCCCCAGCGTGTATCCAGTCTTTTTCCCTTGCGCGGCGGGTTGAGCGGCATCATCTTCCGAAAGACCCCCGTCACCATTTGTACGAGATGCTCACCCGATGATTTATCTGTACTTTGAATTGCCCAGGGGTGATTATTCAACTTATCTGGACTACGCAAATGTGCAAGGATTTCTTTTAATAACTCTATGGGCGATGCGGCTGTTTTTTCCATGCTTTGATTCATAGGGAATTTCCCATGATTTTTCCCGTCTGGGGGATAAATCGAAATCCGTAAAAAATCCGTAAGGAGTATTGCCTGCCTGCTCATTATAATATATGCATCACCATATGATATTCATTTTCAAGAGTAAATAAATTCAATCAGGAGAATAAAAAATGAATAGAAAAAACCGCTTTTTAATCGCAGTAGTACTGTCAATTGTGCTTATATTTGTTGCCGCTGGCGTATGGGCTGCGCCAAAATTTCAGGGGACTGTCCCGCCAGTCCCGCAAATTCCAGTGACTGGTGATTGTCTTGAAACAGTCAACATGAGTACTGCCATCTTCACGGTGCAGCCTACAGACTGTATCAAAGAGGTGGCGTTGATCAGTGACCCGGCAGGTACGTATGTTCCCGCTCCAGAGGGCTTGGCTTTTGTTGGCGACACTTTTAAGGTGACCACAGACCCGGAAGATGCAATCGTTCAGGTTTGTTATGCGTATCCTCCCGAATTCGCAGATAAAGACGCAATGATCTACCGTCTCAATGAGGATGCAACGCCAAACGTATGGGTCGAAATTCCTGGCGCAGATGCAGTCGATGGAACAACCTGTGTCGCCAGTGCCGCGGGAGTCTTCTCTTTGATCGGCAATCCGTAAAATTTTCTGTACCCTATCTAAATCGGGAAAGGCAAGTATGCCCTTCCCGATTTTTCTTATAAGCCCAAAATGTATCCTCTGTTTCTTGTTCTGATCCTCGGCTTTTGCTATTCCCTGTCAATTGCGCCCAGCCTGACCTGGGCGCATTTCAGCGCTGACGGAGGAGACCTTATCAGCGCCGCAATAACGGGCGGCGTTCCTCATCCCAGTGGGTATCCGTTATATTTGATTTTGGCGCGGGGCTTTCAATTTATTCCAATTGGAGATTTGGCATTTCGCACCAATTTACTGTCGGCTGTTTGTACAATTTTTGCCGCGCTTTTATTGTACGCGTACCTCTTGCGTCAATTGAGCGACCACCCTTTGAGGCAATGGATATCTTTTCTGGCTGCGCTTGCTTATGGGCTTGCTCCGCTTGTTTGGGGACAAGCCCTGGTTACTGAAGTGTACGCATTGCACAGTTTGTTAATGATGCTTTGCTTACATGCTTTGAGCCTGAAAGAGTCGACCCTCAACGAATGGGCGCGCGGATTTGTCTTTGGAATTTCCGCCACCAACCACCTGACAGCGATCATGATGTTTCCATTGCTGGCACTGGGGTCTGACGGAAAATTATTAGTTTCTCCCGCTGTTTTATTCAAGAGGTTTTTGGGCGTTGCGATTGGGTTGTCTTTGTATTTGTCTCTTCCGCTTCGGGCATATTTTGACCCGCCAGTTAATTGGGGGAATTCATCAACACTCGAAGGTTTTTTCTGGCTCATCAGCGGACAGCTTTATCATCAATATCAATTTCGCCTGCCGCTGGCAGATGTGATCCAGAGGTTGGGCGCATTTGCAGGTTTTTTATTGAACCAATATACAGGGCTTGGTGTTCTGCTTGGAATATATGGTTTGATCTCTCAGCCTCCGCGCCGTGTTTTAATCCCAACATTGTGGATGGCGACGGTTTTTCTTTTATTTGCAATATTTTATGGGTCATCCGATTCGCAGGTAAATCTTTTACCCGTCTGGATGGCTTTTGTCATTTGGATCGCTTATGGTTTGCTCGATATATTTTCGGCGCTTCAAGACCGCCCCAAATTGAGCATATCTCTTGCGGGACTATTTTTTGCGGCGCTGATGATTCGCATCCCCTTTTTGTTTCCTTCCGTTGATGCGTCTAAGGATTTTCGCGCGCGTGATTTTCTCAATCACGCCGCACAGGTGATCCCTCAAAACTCCCTTGTTTTTGTGGATGGCGATGAACAAATTTTTTCATTGTGGTATCTTCAATTCGCATTGAATCAGCGGCTGGATCTGGCTATCATCGCCGAAGGATTGCTTCCGTACAAGTGGTATCGTGAAAATTTGCAATATACATACACGTATTTAATGATGCCTCCCAAAGACAAACCCCAACTTTCAGATATTGCCGCTTCCAATTCGGGTCGGGCAATATGTTATATTTCGCACGATGAGCCGATACTGTGTTCGCAGAATCGATAGACTAAAATCCCCCGTTTTTGCACTTCAATTTCAAGGAATTAACATGACACAAATTTTGTTTGTTTGCACCGCAAACCGATATCGATCTGTTATTGCTGCGGCATGTTTCAAAGATGAGTTGTCCAGACGCGAACAGGAAAATGGCTGGAGTGTTCTGAGCGCAGGCACGTGGACAACCGATGGTCTGCCGCCAATGAAGGATGCAATTCAACGGGCAAAACAAATTGGGCTTGATATTCAGGAGCATCGCTCAAGGGTCGTAACAGGCGATCTTCTCCAGCAGGCAGATTTGGTGCTTGTCATGGAGAGCGGGCACAAAGAGGCTTTGCAGGTCGAGTTCCCAGCCTGCCGCGAAAAAATTCTATTGCTGTCCGAGGCGGCGAAAGGAATACTTTATGATATTTCTGACCCGCTGGGAAATCCTTCAAATCTCGATGTCGTACCGGAAATATGCGAAATGATTCACACAGGTTTTGATAATATCTGCGCGTTGGCGGGCTCAAAGAGATCGTGAAAAAGTTATTTTAGGGGCGTGCTATACTCGGATTATCCATTTCAAAAAGGAAACCTATGAACACTCTTCCCAATCTTTTAGATGCGGTGGATGCCGCCCGCGATGACCTGATCGCTTTTTTGCAAAAAATGGTGCAGGCTGCGAGCCTGCCAAACCATGAGCACGAGGTGCAAAATCTCGTTGCGCAAAAGTTGAAATCAATGGGGCTTGAAGTAGAAATTGTCCCTTCACATTTTGATGACCTGCGGAATCATCCTGCTTTTGGGGATGATGGATTCTCGCCGACGGAACGAATCAATGTGGTGGGTCGCTGGCGTGGAACGGGTTCTGGCGATGGACATTCGATCATACTTAACGGACACGTGGATGTGGTTCCAGTGGGCGACCTGACCCTTTGGGATGACTCCCCGTGGAGCGGTGCCATCCGCGATGGAAAGATGTACGGGCGCGGCTCGTGTGACATGAAAGCAGGTCTGTGCGCCGGCATCTTTGCCGTGGACGTGTTGCAGAGGCTTGGCTACACTCCCGCCCGCGATGTGTTGATTGAATCGGTCATCGGCGAAGAGTCAGGCGGAATTGGCACACTGACCACCATTGTCAAAGGGTACACGGCTGATGCTGTGATTCTGCTGGAGCCGACACGGCTTGAACTTTGTCCCGTGCAGTCGGGTGCGCTCACATTTCGGCTGACTGTTTCGGGGCGTTCCATTCATGCGGCGATGAAACCTTACGGCGTGAGCGCCATCGAAAAATTTGCGTTGCTCTTGAATGCCATCAATCAACTTAGCGACGAAAGACATCGCAATTTCAAACATGAGTTATACGAAGACCCGAACAACATTGCGCCGATCAACATTGGCACGATACGCGGCGGCGAGTGGCATTCCACAGTTCCCGAAGAAGTGATCGCCGAGGGACGTATGGGCGTGCTGCCTGGCGAATCGAATGAGGCGGCGCGAAAGGCTTTCGAAGCAGCGATCCAACTCACAGCGGAGTCTGACCCGTGGTTGAGTCAACATCTGCCCAAAGTGGAATGGTTCGAGGGTCAGTTTGAATCGGGGGAGACTCCGCTCGATCATCCATTCATCCAAAAACTTGGCGCCGTTCATCAGCAGGTGACTGGCTCTGCGCCCGTGCTGCGCGGCGTGACCTATGGCTCGGATATGCGGTTGTTCACCAATCATGCGAAAATTGCCGCAACGCATTATGGACCTGGCGATGTGGGCATGGCGCACGCGGTGAATGAGTTTGTGCCGCTTGATGAGGTCGTGACCGCGACCAAGGTGGTGGCGACGATGATTACGGAATGGTGCGGCAAATGAAAACCTTCGGCTGTCAATCGATGTACGCGCCGATTCGCCGCATGGCGCTCAAACATCCGCGGCAGGCGTTTATTGACCAGAAAAATCTCGAAGCGCAGTGGCAGTCACTTTTTTATTTCGGCTGTCCTGATTTTGAAAATTCGCTGGCGGAGTATGAAAAGTTTGTTGGCGTGTTGGAGCAATTTGATTTTGAAATTTATTACGCGCCCGAAGATGATTCCACCAGCCTTGACTCACTTTATGTGCATGACCCGCTGGTGATCTCGGAGCGCGGCGCGATTTTGTGCAGCATGGGCAAGGCGGCGCGCGCGCCCGAACCTGCGGCCGCGGAAAAATATCTGGCGGAAATGGGCGTGCCTGTGCTTGGAAAAATCACGGGCGAAGGCAAACTGGAAGGCGGCGATGTGCTTTGGGTGGACGAGCGCACGCTGGCGGTGGGGCAGGGATTCCGCACCAATGCCGAAGGTCTGCGACAACTGCGTGAGTTGCTTGGTGATTCAGTTGATGAAATTTTTCCTGTGCAACTTCCGTACTGGACGGGTCCGCAGGATTGCCTACATCTTTTGTCTTTCATCAGCATTGTGGATAAAGACCTCGCGGTGGTTTATTCGCGCCTCATGCCTGTGCCATTCCGCGAGTGGCTGCTGGAGCACGGATTTCAATTCGTCGAAGTGCCCGACGAGGAATATGACTCGCTGGGTTGCAACGTGCTGGCAGTCGCTCCGCGCCAGTGTGTGATGTTGGCTGGAAACCCGATAACAAAAAAGCGCCTCGAAGAAGCAGGCGCTCAAGTGTGGACTTATGAAGGGCAGGATATTTCGTTCAAAGGCACGGGCGGACCGACCTGTTTGACTCGTCCCATTTTGCGGGCGGGATGATGAAAATGTAGCGTGTTGCGTGTTTCGTTTTGAATAATTCACGAAACACGCAACACGTTTTTCTTTCAACTCAGTTCAAAGGGCGGCGCAACACACCCAAGTCATTTACATCTGCGTAATTTCAGTCACCCAGGCGATGAAGTTTGTGTCGCTGTCGCCGGTGCGTTCCGCCTTGGTATGACCCTGACCCCAGACAGTTGTGAATCGGACATCTTCCACGCCGTCGTAGTTTTCAAGCGCCAGCGCCAGGTTCATCTCAACGGTGGTCGCGGTGTCACCCTGTTTGATGCCGGTGTTGATTCTCCAATATTTTGCGACTGTTGACGTTTGATACCCATCATAATAAGGCATAAGGTAGTACATGGGGTTATAAGAATTCATGCGATACTGAATGCTATTTCCAAATTTGTCGAGAGCCTGCAAGTCGGTTGTGTAGGCATCCACGTAAGTGGCATCCCAAGCGGAGGCTGCGGCATACGTTGCCTGATTGGCAGACAGGAGATTTGCCAGCACAGAGTCAAAGTGCAGGAAATCGTTCTCGTCGTTGCCAAAGGCGTCGTTCTCAGCCGCGCTGCGACCCAGAGCATCGAACGCGCCCACGCTCTTGGAGGGATTCTTCTGGCTGTTGACAAAGCCCACCAGGCTGGTGACTTTGGCAGTATTGGTTGCGGTATCGTAGGCAACCCACTGCCCATCCTTGTTCAGCGCATCCATGTATTCCTGTACAGTTTGATAGATTGTGGAGGTGGCTTCTGGCGGGCCACCGGCGCCGGGTTTCATTCCAGCAGGGGGTGTTCCTTGAGGCATCTCTCCAGCGGGCGGTGTGCCGCCCCCAGGCATTCCACCACCCGGGAACCCGCCCGTGCTTTCGGTGTACGGGAAGGTGGTATCTGCCAGGAAATTATTCAGGGATGTTTCAACGGTTTTCATCAGATAGTCGTAGTAACTTCCAGCCGCATAAATGCCGCTCTCGGATTCTTGCAAGACAAGCACATTGCCATTTTCATCTTTGACGCCAAGCGCGTTGATATATTCCGCATAGGACGCAGCCAGGTCTTTCGACAGGGCGGAAGTCCATGTACCCTCTGCGCGAGTCTCTGCGGATGCGTACTGCCCCATGTTCCATTCATACGCTCCGTCGGCATAATCCAGGCTGGTGATGGGGCACCATGCCATGGCGCCAGTGACCGCATCGCTGATGTATTGTCCATTGGCGTCATACATCGCCGCGCCGATGGATTCAAGATACGGGAAATAAAGTTCGCTATCTCCAGAAGCGCCAATGACGGATGTCTGCGCTCCGCCGCCGCTCATCCCAAAGGCGAAGACGCTGTCAGTATTGCCGGGCAGGACCTCTTTGTTGTAGCGGATGAATTTGACCGCAGCCTTGAAATCCGTCACGCCCCAGGGAGCGCCGCCGCTGTAGGTCAGATTGCCGCTGGCGTCGTAGCCGTTAGCTTTTCCGCGCATACCGGCATGGACATAGATAAAGCCTGCTTTCAGAAAATTGGAAATTTCGTCGTAGCCATAGGCTGTCGGAGCCTGTTGCGCGGAATAGCCGGGGGTATTCACGGGCAATACCATCGGGGCGGTTTTGGCGGTAAAGCCGTTGATTGCGCCCTGCTCATTGAGCGCGGCTGTAAATGTGCCATCGCTGTTGGCTGTGGCGGTCATATAAGCGCCGGGGACATAAATCCCCAGGGTTTCGTATTCGGTGGTTTCAGGGGTGGCAGCGTACTGCACCCCAATCTGCCAATAGACATCGTTGTCGGCATCATAATTCCAAGTGGAATTATTGAAGGTGAGCGCTTCGGCATAGGCATCATCCTTGGCGGGATCCAAGGATACTTCTGCGGTTGCGGGAGCCGCCTCAGTTGGCGCTTCGGCAGCAGTTTTTTCAGCGGTCATTGCCGGTTGTGTGGTCGTCGGCGCGGCGGGGGCGCAACCGGCAATCACGGATAGAACAAGCATTATCGATAGAATTACAGAAATATTTCTTGATTTCATACGATCTCCTTTGTCTTTGTATTGCTCGAATTATCACAAACGATTCTGAAGTAAATCTGAAGCGAATGTGTATATTTTGTGAGGTTTTACATGTCCGATAATCTGCGGGAGAGAAAATAAAAAAGGCTGCCCGATTTTTCGGGCAGCCTTTTTTTTTCAAATACCTTATTTCATGTACTTATCGAGGAAACTGATCATCAAGGCTACGTTTTCGTCGGTCTCGAACTGGTCGCCGCCATGACCGGCTCCTGCGAGCGAGGTGTAGGTGACATCCAGGTTTGCGGCGCTGAGCGCGTCTGCCAGCATCTTGGTGTTTTCAACCGGGACAGTGCAATCCTGGTCACCTTTTTGGATCAAGAAGGGCGGAGTATCTGCGCTGATATAGGTAATCGGATTGGATTTTTTGACCTGCTCAGGTACGGTTTGAATCTCAGCCCCGATATATGCTGATTCGAAGGAACCGCTGTCATTATGCTTCTGGTCACTGGCGGAGCAGCCTTGCGCCTTGGCTTGGTCGTCCATCTGCAAAAAGTCAGTGGGACCATAATGATTGATGACAGCCTGAACCGCTGAAGAAACCCCTTCATTCCCCAAACTGGCGTCATCATAATCGCTGATATTTCCAGTTACGCCCACCATTGAGGCGATGTTGCCGCCCGCAGATTGACCGAAGACGGCAATCTTATCGGGGTTGAGATTGTATTCGGCAGCATTGGCACGCAAAAAACGAACGACTGCTTTAGCATCCTGAACTGCGGCGGGAAAGATAGCCTCCCCCGAAAGACGATAATCTATCGAAGCCACAGCATAACCGGCATTCAGCAGGGCTTTTCCGGTTGCTTCGCTTAACATACCTTTGTCACCGAATTTGAATCCGCCGCCGTGGATATTGATGACTACGGGGAAGGGTCCCGTACCGGTGGTTGGGAGATATAAATTCAGTTTCTGGGTGTCGGAAACGGGGGCGTAGGCTAAATCTTTGTAATTGGGTTCAACTGAAAAAGCAGCGGGACCGGCCAGTCCACAGCCAGTGGCGCTGACGATGACCAGCAAAGCCAGTGTGATAAAAATAAACGATTTGATTTTGAACATGAGTTTTCTCCTTGATGTAAATTTGAATTGTGTTAATTATCACGGATAGATGTCAAGAAATTCTGAAGATGACCTGTGTATTTTCCGCAGGTTTTATGATGTCATTGCGAGGGCGCTCTTGGTTTTCGCCCGAAGCAATCTTCTTGCAAAAGGATGAGGTTGCTTCGACCCCTTCGGGAGAGCGCCGTCTCGCAACGACATCTTGAGATTTCTTGAGATTTTCTTCAGAATGGTATGCTATGATTTCAAGGTTGGAAGTTGCGTAGGTCATGCTTGCAGCATGACGTTACCGTGTGGTGAAGTTCGTCACGTTACAAACGTGACCTACAATATATGAGGTCAAATGGCACAAAGAATTCTCGTCGTCGACGACGACAAATCCATTGTCAAAGTTTTGGTTGGATATTTGGAACAATCGGGATACCAAACCATCGCAGCTTATGACGGCGATTCCGCGCTGCACGCGCTGCGCCGCGAACGCCCCGACCTGATCCTGCTCGACTTGATGATGCCCAACCGCGACGGCTGGGAGGTGACGCAAATTGTCCGCGCGGATAAGACGCTGGCGACCACGCCCATCATCATGCTCACCGCCCGCATCGAAGACACAGATAAAATTGTCGGCTTGGAACTCGGCGCGGATGATTACATCCCCAAGCCGTTTAATCCGCGTGAGGTGGTGGCGCGGGTTAAGGCATTGCTGCGCCGCGTGCGGCTGGATCAATCGCCAAATGCCGCGCCGCATGTTTTACTTAACGGCGGCTTGAAACTGGATTTGGATCAACGCACGCTGACAGTTGATTCGCAACCCGTCGAATTGACTCGCACCGAATTCAATCTGCTCGAAGCGTTTCTCTCCAACCCTGGCTTCACGCTCACCCGCGACGACCTGCTGGAAAAATCAATGGGCTACGCCTACGAGGGATTGGGGCGCGCGCTTGACACGCACATCCGCAACCTGCGCCGCAAGATCGAACCCGACCCCGACAACCCAAAATATATTCAAACCGTGTACGGCGTGGGCTATCGCCTGACAGGAGATAATCAATGAAACGTTTGTGGGTTCGCCTGAGTTTGATGATCAGCGGCGTGCTGTTCTTCATGTTCTTCATGCAATTTCTTACCATCACGCTCGAACGCGCTGGCATGAAAGAGGATTTGGATGGTCCGCCCGATGCGCCGCCTGCCGAGATTCAACGACGGCTGGTTAATTTCATGCTATTTTCGGTTGTGGTTGGCGTGAGTGGTGGAGTTGTCATCGGGCGGGTGGTCAGCGCGCCAATCACTGAGTTGGTGAAAGCCGCCGACAAGATCGGCAAAGGCGATTTGAACACGCGCGTCCGTCCGCATGGCAGTCAGGAGATGATCGATCTTTCGGATCGATTCAACAAAATGGCGGAGGAATTGCAGCGCTCCGAAACGCTAAAAAATAACCTAATGGCTGATGTGGCGCACGAACTTCGTACCCCGCTGACAGTTTTGGAGGGCAACCTGCGTGCCGCGTTGGACAAGGTCTATGCGCTGGATGAGGCGGAGATTGCGAACCTGTACGGGCAAACCCGCCACCTGACGCGGCTGGTTAATGACTTGCGCGAGTTGGCTTTGGCTGAATCAAAACAACTGCATCTGGAAAAATATCCCACAGATTTGAATTCCCTGCTTGCGGATACGGTTCAGGCGCTAGAGCCGCTTGCGGCTGAAAAAAGTGTTCGGCTGATTTATCAACCTGCCCAACTGCCAGAACTATCTGTTGACCCCACGCGCATTCGTCAGGCGTTATTTAATTTGCTGTCGAATGCTTTGCGGCACACGCCGTCGGGCGGGGAAATTTCAGTTGCGGGCAACCCAGCCCAAGGCGGAGTGGTTTTATCCGTCAAAGATTCAGGCGAAGGCTTGTTGCCCGATCAACTCGCGGCGGTCTTTGATCGCTTCTATCGCGCTGACAAATCCCGCAGCCGCGAAACAGGCGGAACAGGCTTGGGCTTGGCAATCGTCAAGGCGATTGTCGAGTCACATGGTGGACAGGTGAAAGCCCGCAGTGAAGGAAAAGGAAAGGGCTGTGAGTTCATCATTGTCCTGCCAAAATAATCATTCAAAAGGAAAAATATGTATGATTGAAAAAATAAAATCCATCTCGAAAGTGCAATGGCTGGCTGTTGCGTTAATTGTCATTGGCGTGGCAATCATGATTCCCAAGGCGATGGGCATGGTTGAGTTCTACAAGGAATCCCGCTATGCCGCCGAGTATGATTTTTCCGCGGGGAATCTTTCACCCGACCTGATTCGCCCGTGGATGAGCATCCGCTACATTGCGGTGGCGTATGCCGTGCCGCAAATCTATCTGTATGACGCGGTGGGTATCGAGCCCCACCCGGAGACCAGTATGCTCTCGCTCAACCGGCTTAACCAGCAAATGGAACTGGGTCAGGTGGATGGTCAACCTGCCTTGATGAAAACCGTCCGCGAGGCAATTCTGGCTTATCGCGCCGACCCAGTTGTGACCGGTCTGCTTGAACAGGAAGCCCATGATTGGATGACTGTTCTGTACATTTCCAACAGCACGGGCGTACCGGTAGAGACAATTTTTGCGGGGATTGGTCTTCCAGTGGAAGGCAATGCTCATAAACCGCTCGGCTTCTTGAGCGAAACCACAAATTATTCTGGCGGCACGAAAGCGCTGGTTGCCGCTGTCCAGAAAGTTCTTGACGCCCAAGGCGTGGAGCCATCGAACCCATGAGCATTGATATTTCTTCCCTTGTCCTAAATTGGATGGCGACCTATGGCTCGCCGATGGTGGCTGGTCTGCTCTATTTGGGCGGTCTCGGTTTACCCCTGCCTGGAACCCTGCTGGTGATCGCTTCGGGGGCATTTATTCGCCAAAGTATGTTGGATGCGGTTTCGACCCCAATTTTGGGTTATCTCGGAACCATCGCGGGCGACTCCTCTTTGTACGCGATTGGTTTCTTTGCCAGCGGCTGGATCGAACGGCGCTTCGGGCAGACTGCCGCCTGGAAAAGCGCTCATGCGCTCTTTGAGCGGCGCGGCGGGATTGCCATTTTTCTGACGCGTTGGTTATTAACAGCTATCGCCTTCCCCATTACCCTGATCGCGGGCAGCAGTGGTTATCGCTTTCGGAAGTTTTTCACTTTTGTCCTGCTGGGAGAATTCACCTGGTTTGCCATCTACGGCGGGCTGGGATATGCCTTCGGCAGTCAGTGGGAGTTGATCAGCGACTTCATCTCGGACTTCAGCGGGTTTGCGCTTGGTGCTGTGGTGTTTGGGGGAGGGATTTATCTGCTGGTAAAGTTTGGCAAAAAGCCGACCAGCAATCCCGATCCAATTCAAGAGTGAGTCGCCTGTCCTCCCTCCTGCTTTCAAAACAAAACTCACCCGAGGTTTTCTTCGCGGGTGAGTTTTGTTTTGATTCACTGGAAATTAGATTTATTTTGTTTCTGGTTGTTGAGGTTTCACGCCAACCAGCTTGCGTAAAATATCAAACCAGAACGGCGCGCCTTGCATGGCGGCAGCGGCGCTGAGCAGATAACCGAAGAGTTTTACAAGAAGTCCCCAGCCATTATTGAGCGCAGGCAGACTGGTCACCGCGAGACATTCGCCTGCTGAACGGATGACGAAGCGATAGTCAACGATACTTATTAGGCTGCAGGATGTGGTTTCCAATGATGTGGTTGTCCAGCCAGCGGGAAAGTTTAGACTTTTGGCTGTATCAAATGAAACAGATGCGCCCGGCTCGTCATTCTGTGCTTCAGCCTGCGCCTGTGCCACGATCACGGCGCGCGCTGTGGGTTCCTGCCACAGTTTTTGAGCAATGTTAATCGTGTCTATGTTCATAGAGATGGCGATCAAAAGCCCGATCCAGAAGGCCGTCCATTGTGAGCGGGTCTTGTACCAGTTGCTGGCTTGCGACATGACATCGTTGAACCAGCCTTCGGTGTTTTTGCGATACTCCGCCAGTTTGGCTTCCATGTCATCAGCCGCTTTTTCCATATTGGGCATCAGGTAATGATTTATCCGCTCAAGATTTGGATTTTTCTCGGCGAGAGATTTCATGCTTGCCTTCATCTCGCTGATGGACATGGTATCCAGCGGAACGTCTTCGCCCTCTTTGCCCGCATTCATAATGACTTCGCAAGCCACCGTTGCAAATGTGGCATTCGGAATATATCCAGGTTTCCTGATTGCGCCGTTTTTACCTTTGGCGAGATTGCCGTTCCCGTCTTTCGGAGTTAATTCAATCACCAGCGGATGCGCGTAGAACTTCTTTACAAGAGCCTCATCTTTGAGCATACTCAATATGGATTTTTCCAACTGTTCTGCGCGCCAGCCTAAAAATAAGCTGATACGGCTCTGAACTTCCATAGTGGCGACGCTGATGACGAGCCAGATAAATACAAGCCCAATTGCGACTTCGAGAATGGCATCTAATTGCATGGTTTCCTCTTTTTTATGATGATGTTGGATTTATACGGATAGTATAGTTGTGTGCGGCGCGCTTTTCAAGCCTTGCTGATTCAGGCGTTTGGAGTTTCCAAGGCAGGAAAATCTTAATGCGAATTACGCGAAAAGGCGAACACTTGCGCCGCACGCCAGTGCAGGTGTTACGCGAAAATTTTCTGATTCTAGCGGAATTTGTAGTTTGCTCGAAAACCATCCACGAATATGCTACGAATTCACGAATTTGAGTCGCCTATTCGTGGACGGTTTGAACCAAACGCAGTAAACCACAAAATCCAGCAGAATCAGAAACTTTTATTGAGTTTCGCGAAAATTCCCCAATTTACGCCTTTCGCGTTAAGCCTTGCTACAAAACGAAAAAGATGTCAAGCGACCTTGGAAAAACCATGATTCAGGCGTTTGGAGTTTTCTCCTGCGTTTGCAGGTGTGATTGATTCACAATGTAAATTCCAGCCAGTGCAATTGCGCCGCCGACCCATTGGATGGCATTCGGAATTTCTCCCAGCAACGGAATGGCTAAAATGGTGGTCAGGATGGGTTGTCCGATGAGCGTGGGGGAAACGACTGAGGCGGGTAAATGCCCAAGCGCGTAGGTGATGGCAAGGTAGCCGACCATTTGTGAGACGATGGCTGTGACAAAAAAAATGACCCAGGTTTGCGCGGAATACCCGGTGAACGAATTGCCCAGCATAACATTTATGATGAACATGCCAAAGGTTGCGCTTAAGCCGACCAGCCACATGTAACGCAGCGGGTCAATATGTTTTCGTCCACGTTGGGTGATGAGTTGGTAGGATGCGTAAAAAATGGCGGCGGTGCTTGCCATCAGGTCGCCGAGTCCGAGGGTGGGGTGATGCAAAAAGTCACTGCCCATGACGAGCGCCGCACCTGCGAGCGCGATGGAGAGTCCGAACCAGAACACGCCGCGTAGTTTCTCACGAAAAATAAAAAACGCAAATAATGCCACCCATAATGGAGATGTATTGCCAAGCAAAGTTGCATTGGCGGCAGTTGTAAATTTTAGCGATGAATTCCAAAATGCAAAATCAAAGGCGGTGAAGATTCCCCCAAGCAGGGGAAAGACCAGATATTTTTTATCGATGGGTTCGAGCTTTTTTTGTTGTTGAATAAAAAGGGGGGTAAGCAAAACCGAGGAAATCAGCAGACGATAAAAACCAACAATGGGACCTGGTGCTTCAGCCCAGCGCACGAACATGGCTGAAAGGCTGAGCGCGCTAATGCCGATGGCGAGTGCGATGTATGGAAAAAATTTATTTTGCATCGGGCGATTGTACACCCGCATTAATGGCAAAGAGATGTGGAGCGCGGACTTGTGTCCACTTTTTTCAATGCAGACTGAAATCCGCGCTCCGTTTAATAAGGGCGCGTGAGATTGATTCGCTCAAGGGTCGGCAAAAGCTGATCGAGGCTGACCAGGCTAAAGCTAGGGTGGATGCGCTGCACTTCATCCTCCATAAATTTTGCGCGGCGCGTGAGCCAGATCGATTGCATCCCCAAATTGTTCGCGCCAAAAATATCGGCTTCGAGGCTGTCGCCGACCATCACAGAGTCTTCGGCTGAAATGCTCCATTCTGCAAGTGCAAATTCAAATGCGCGCGCGTGCGGCTTGCGATAATAGGATGCGGCGGAGGTCAGCACGAAATCGAAGTGGGCACGAATGCCAAAACTCTCGACGAGTTGCTGCACGTCTTTATCGTCGCCCGCATTCGAGAAAATTCCAAGATGATAGTCGTTGGATTTTAATAACTCGAGCGCGGCGGCTGTATCCTCTTCAAGCATCCAATTGGTTTGGGTGATGGAGAACATCGCATCCAACGCCGCCCTGACAGTTGATTCGGCGACTTTGGCATATCCCAACTCTTTGAGCAGTTCGCGCAGAACGAAGTGGTAGGTGGTTTCCTGAAAGTCCTTGTCACGTTGTTTGTAATATTCATGCAATCGCGCGCGAAATATCTTTGCATCGAGTTTGATGTGATGTTCGCGTAATTCGTGTGTGAGAGCCTGATCTGCGCGTTCGAAGACAGGCGGCCAATCTCCATGCGCGTGCATGAGTGTGCCGCCAAGATCAAAGAGAATATGCCGAATGGGATTTGCATTCATAAGTTTGGTATACCTTGATAATCATTTCGCGTAAATGGGACTTTGAGGGGAGCATTAAGTTGCCGCGAAGAAAGGCGCGAGTGCGCGCAGGATGGTGAAGATGAACCAGAAATTGTTAATCATCAAGACGATGACAAAGAAGGTCAGCATGGACTCAAACCACTTTTTGCCTGCGAGTTCTGCGAATGCAAGCGCCACGAAGAAGATCAGCGCGTAGGTCCAGAAGGATGTGTAAAGGAAAAGTTCTGTGCCGTAGTTCATGTGCAGAAGAAAATTGAAAGCAAGGCTTCCCAGCAAGCCGAGCATCAACGGCAGATGCGGCGAGGAGCGCAAACTTTTTGCAAAGAACAGAAATGAACCTGCCAGCAATGCCAGCCACAACACGAGCGGAAGGTTCGCAAGTCCCTTGTAGGAAGCAAAGGTGTGGGTGCGGGCATCGAAGGTTTTGAGGTCAATGGTGGGGCGCGGTGGCTTGTCTGCGACGACTTCAAGCGGCTTGGGAGCGACGACGCCATACAACAGCATGGTGCGGCTGACGATTTTGAATTTTTCCGTTAGTCGCTCTGCGGGTGATTCGTAAACTGGCTTTACAAAATTTGTCTCGAAGGCAATGTCGCCAGGGACGAAGAAGAAGGTTTGTCGGTTGGGAAATAACGCACTGGTCAGGACGGTCAGCGCGACGGCGGCTGTGATGAGGGTTACGCCAAAGCGTACCAGACGCCAGAAGCCGAACTTGTTGAAAAATAATCCGATCACACTTTGGGCGATGTTGGTGATGGTTATGCCGAAGACCAGCAATCCCGCAGGGACGAGAACCGAAAACCGAGTTTCCTTGGCTTGGATCAGAAGCAGGAAGAAGATCAGCGAAGTCATGCCGAAGATGTAGGTGTCGGTGATCGAGCCGAAAAATAATTGCGTGGAAGTTGAGCCGAGCATGAGCGCGAAGATAAAAGCATAAGTTCGTTGTTGTGTGGCGCGTTTGACGAATATCCATGCCATCAGCACGCAGAGTCCGCTCAGGGCGGCGACGGTGAGCATGGGCGCAAGTTGCCATTGATCTGCCATGAACACGGTCACAAAGCGCACGAGCGGGCGCAGGGTGATCAAAACCAGTGGATGCACCGAGCGGTTGATGACGTCTTCGGTGGGGCTGCCCAAAATGGACATCCACGGTCCCGCGTCAGATTCAAAGAGCACGGTGTTGATATTCAATGCGGGGTGATTGAGTGCGCGCGCGATGACTAGATTAATGAGGAAGAACATTCCGCCGGCGTAGATGCCAGATAAATTCTCTGTGATGAAGTTGAAAATTTTTGTCTGCTTGAATTGCGGAAGCCAGCGTGATTCAAATTGGAGCAGGGCGCTGAATCCATAAATCCCTGCGAGCAGGGAAGTGGCAGCGAACCATCCGCGCCAGTTTGCGGGGACGGTGATGTAGTCCCAGACAAACATGGAGGGAAATTGCACGCTGGCAAAAATCACCGCGGAGAGGAGGACAGGCAACGTTAGGATGAGGATGATATTTAATGGCTGACTCAAAAATCCATTGCGAAGTGAATGCGATGCGCGGAGCACAATGAAGTAGCCGAGGGTGCTTCCAGCCAGAGTTAAACTGCCAGTAAACAGAATCAGGTTGAGGGGCGTTTTGATCGCTTCGTTCAGAAATCCGACTGTGGCGAAGGCGAGGAGAAAGGTTATCAAAAAACTGAGTGAGTAAATTCCGATGGAATGGTTTTCCTGAAATTTATTCAGTTTCTGTGTAAGCCATTTTTGGAGGGTGGGGAAAATTTCAAAAATCAAATAGGCAATGGAGAGGGTGGGGACGAGGACAAGAAATGCGCGGTCAATAGTTTTGTAGCCTGCGTAGTTGAAGATGTTCACCGCCGCTGAGAAGCTGACGATGAAAGCGATGACCAAACTAAATGCCGCGCGGAAAATTTTCACTCGGCGATTCTCCTGCCGCGTGTGTAAAAATAAATTAAAACAGAACCCACTGCCAGCGCGGGCAGAACGATTAGCCCAGCCTCGGGACCAAACGCGCCGCCCGTCCAAATCTCTGGACCTTGAATCTGGTGGCGGATCAGTCGGTAAATATCCAAGCCTGAAACGGGGAAGCCGAAGATCACGCCTTCAAAAAAATTCCAACCGATGTGCAATCCAATCGAAAGCCAGAGTTGACCCGTGCGGAGATAGCCGTACGCCAGAAATAGCCCTGCGAAGAAAATTCCCGCCGCGCTGATCCAGGTGGCGTTTGGGTTGCCGAGATGCGCCAGCCCAAACACGCTGGATGAGATGACCACGCCCCAGAATAAATTTGTTCCGCTGGCGAGGGTTTGCAAGTGGTAGCCGCGTGAGAGCAGTTCCTCGTTCCAGCCGACAAAGACGAAGACTGCAAAAAAAGTTAATACACCGGTAATCACACTCGCTGCGGATTCGCTCTGCCAGGCGAAACTTTCAAAGGTCAGCCAGCCTGCGGCAACTTCGGCAAAATAGATCAATCCCATAATTACAAAGGTGATGCCGATGCCCGCAAGAATATCTGTGGCTGCCTGCTTGTTAATTTGCAATCCCAAACTGACGAATGATCGTTTGTCTAAAAACCTGCGCGCAAGATAAATGGAGGATGTAAATGTCATCAACTCCAGAATTTGACTGATTAAAAAATTGGCATTGCCGTTTTTGCTTGGGGGAAATATAAACTCAAATGCAAGTTGCAGAATGATAGCGAGAACAATCATCAACAGGGTTTGGAGCAGAAGCCGCCAGCCTGCGCGCAGGCGGGGTTCATCGGATGATATAAAAATATTGGCGATAAAGTTGCGCTTGCGGCTGGGTTGAGTTTCTGACATTTGAGGCGGCTCCTGTAAAGGCTTGAAAAATATTGCAGAATCTAGTTGCGTTATTTTACCCGATGAAAGTTCATGACAAATGTGTCATGCTTTTGAACAGGTTCTTAATGTCGCTTATAATTATTGCAGATTGTAAATAGCAGACAAAGCCAACCATCATCAAAAAAAGGAAAAATTTATGGCAGGGCTGATTGGTCAAAATTTTGGGCGTTATCAAATACTTGAACTGCTCGGAGAGGGCGGTATGGCAACGGTCTACAAGGCGTATGACACACGCCTTGAACGTGAAGTTGCGATAAAAGTAATTCGGCGCGAAGCCTTTCCGCCCGATGAAATGGAAATGATCCTCAAACGATTTGAGCGCGAAGCCAAATCGTTGGGCAGGCTTTCGCATCCCAATATCGTGGGTGTCATTGATTACGGTGAGCACGAAGGCTCGCCGTATTTGGTGATGGTTTATTTATCTGGCGGCACACTTAAAGACCAGCTTGGAAAACCCATGCCCTGGCAGCAAGCCATACAACTTCTGCTTCCCATCGCGCAGGCTTTGGACTATGTCCACGATCATAATATTATTAATAGAGATGTAAAACCGTCCAATATTTTAATGACCGAAAAAGGTCAGCCCATGTTGACCGATTTTGGACTGGTGAAATTATTCGGCGAGCACGATAAAGACTCAACCAGCTTGACCAGTTCCGGCACAGGCTTGGGCACGCCCGATTACATGGCTCCCGAACAATGGACTGGCGAACCCACGGCGCAATCTGACCTCTATTCGCTCGGCGTCGTGCTTTACGAAATGGTCACCGGTCACAGACCCTACACCGCCGACACCCCCGCGGGCGTTCTGCTGAAGCAGGCAACTGAATCCCTGCCGCTGCCCAAGCAATATATCCCAGACTTGCCCAAAGATGTCGAATCCGTTTTGCTCAGGGTGCTTGCCAGAGAGCCGGGTGACCGCTATCCCAACATGCACGTCTTCATTGATGAATTGCAGAATCTACTGGCTGGGCGGGAAGTTCTTGCATCCACTTTCAAAACGAAGCGACTGCGCGAACAGATGACCGGCAAAGTGGAGCGAAGCAGACCTGCCGCTTCATCATCCAACCCTCAGCCTGTTCCTCAGAAAAAAGCATTCCCTACCCTTATCATTGCCGCAGTCGGCGCACTCGTGATCCTGTTCGCCTGCGGTGGTGGAGGATACTGGTTGATGACCTCCAACCCGGGGTTGTTTTCTGCGGTGCCGACTCCCACTAAACAAGTGCAGGTTCTGCCTTCACCCACAGAAATTCCACCCACACAAACGAGCACAAAACCGGTCACGTCAACCACCGCGCCGACAGAGGAAGTATCCACTCCCACTGAACCGCCCGTACCCGTTGAAATTAATGACGGTAAAAATATTCCCATGCGCCTCGTCCCCGCCGGTGAATTTACAATGGGCAGCGACGACACCGGCGATGTGAGTTCACGTCCCGCTCACCAAGTCTACGTGGATGCGTTCTATATTGACAAATTTGAAGTCACAAATGAAATGTACGACGCCTGTGTTTATGCCGTCGAATGTCGGAAACCTCAGCAGGCGGGGTCGGTCACACGCAATACCTACTTTGCCAACCCGGTCTTTGTAAAATTTCCAGTGCTTTATATTGATTGGAAGATGGCGAATGCCTATTGCGAATGGAGAGGCGCGCGCCTTCCCACCGAAGCCGAATGGGAAAAAGCCGCACGCGGCACAGATGCACGCCTTTATCCCTGGGGCAACGAAGACCCTGATTGCAGTTTAGCCAATCGCGCGGGTTGTGTCGCGGATACAACGCCCGTAGATCAGCACGAGAATGGGGAAAGCATTTATGGCATATACGGCATGTCGGGCAATGTCTGGGAATGGACGAGCAGTTTATTCAGACCTTATCCATACGATGCCACAGATGGACGTGAAGACCCGGATGCGCTGGGGGAGCGCATTGCGCGCGGCGGCTCATGGCACGTGTTTGGCGGCAACGGCGGAAACGTCCGCGCTGATACGCGCTTCAAACTTGACCCAGGTTACTACGGCGCATACGTCGGTTTTCGATGCGTGGTGTCCAAATAGGAAGTGCTGCTTTTCAATAAAAAAAGAACTCGGAGTTTTCAAAAAACTCCGAGTTCTTTTTTTACGCCGCGCTTTTTAGATAAATCCCCGTCGGGTCAAGTTCTTCACGCAAAATTCGTAATTCATTTTCAGTAACAAGCTCAGTCACCCTCACCTGCGCCGCGATTTGCAAATCCCAGCCGGTGTTGGCTTTTGCATCTTCAACTGTTTTGCCGGGATGCAGCGCGGTCAAAATCATTTCACCGTTTTCGTTCGGCTCAAGGATGCCAATATCTGTCACCACGGCCAGCATCCCGCCGCCGCGTAAGCCTGCGTTTTCACGATCTCCCTTGCCGCCAATGAATCCGGCAGAGGTCATAAATTCCACTTTTTCGGGGAAGCGGCGCTTTTGATGTGGAGTCATAATGTAGCAGCGATTCGCCCACGCCGCGATTTCTTGTGACCCGCCGGAGCCTGGCAGCCGCACTTTGGGCTGGTCATACCCGCCGATCACAGTCGCATTGATATTGCCGTGCTTGTCAATTTGTGCCCCGCCCATAAAACCCACATCCACATTGCCGCGTTGCAGGTAGTTGGCAAAAATATCATACATACTCACCACCGAAAGTGACCCGCTCACCAACGTAGGATCGCCGATGGAAAGCGGAAGCCGCTCAGGCTCGGCGCCGATCACCCCGGCTTCGTAGATCATCACCAGATTGGGCGCGTGCGTGCGCTTGGCTAAATTACAGGCAAGGTTGGGTTGACCCACACCCACAAAAACCACATCACCATCACGCAATAAACGTGCGGCATTAATGATCATCAACTCGGCTGAAGAATAGTTCATTTTTCCTCACAATTTTCAGAATGGATACTATTGTGCCTGAACTTTGTTCGTCTGGCAAGGGATGGATAAACGATCCTAAATTCCCATTGATTCGAATACCAAAAAGAATGATAATTGATTGCGAGGAGAGAACCCATGAAAAAAAATAATTCCGTTGTTTTATTTAGTTTTATGATTATATTTGTCATGCTAGCCTGCAACATGCCGGGAATCACTGCAAATCAGGGTGTGGACTCTGTCCCTGCCACCGCCACAGATTTGCCCGTAGTTTCTGCTTCCGCTACATCCGCAGATGTGCCCGTTGCGACGGTGTTTGCCCCTTCGCCTGAGCCTACCCTTGAGCCTGAACTGCCCGCACCCACACTTGCCGTTTCGCATTTATTGGTTCCCGCAGCTATTGTGAAGCCAGGCAGGTTGATCAATGATATTGTGTCTGTGGATACCGCCGCAGAGAAGCGCGCACCGTATGGCGATTCATACAAGGTCAATCGTTTTGAGCGTCCATTTTTGCAGGATATGACTTATGTTGCCGATCTGGATATTGTCAGCTTCAACTTGGCGTATGACGAAAAGTTTTTCTACGTTTCGATTGAACTGGTCGGCACAGATCCGAATAACGACCTCGGCATTAATTACAGCGTTGAGTTTGATACGAACGCCGACGGTTTTGGCGACATGATTATCATTGCCTATCCGCCGTATAACGTTGAGTGGTCAACGAGCAATGTGCAAATCGTACAGGACACCAACCGTGATACCGGCGGACTTTCTGCTGAAAAATCAGATGCTCCTCTGCCGGGTGATGGATACGATGAGGTTATCTTTGATGGCGGGCGCGGCGTAGGCGCTGATGCCGACCTGGCCTGGGCGCGCGTGAATGCGGGCGATAAAGCCACCGTTCAGTTTGCATTCAAAAAAGCATGGATCGGCACGCGCTTTATGTATGGCGTGGTCGCCGACGGCGGATTGAAGAGCATCGCCGACATGGATTATGTCGACCGCTTTACCGCCGAGGAAGCAGGCTCGCCCGTACGGGATCAGCAGGAATATCCGCTCAAGGCTTTGTACGGCGTGGATAACGTCTGCCGTGAGGTGTTTGGTTTTACAGGCACCGAGCAGGAGCCGCAACGCTGTTTGCCCACACGGTAGCGAGGCGTAATTATCCCAATTTAATGGGACGCTGATGAACGCTGATTTTCGCTGATAAAAAATTTAGCGTTTTCTGTGCGCGAAGCGATCAGCGGCCCTTTTCAGTCTTAATAAATCGCCCACGAAAGATTGATTTCGGGGCGATTTATATTTTTTATTGAAGTTCGTTTTATCAAATATTGGAAAGAAACGCTCGCATGAGGTTATGAACTTTCTCTGGATATTCCAGCGGCAGGATGTGCGTTGAGTTTTCCAGAGTCTTGATTTGAATTCGCGGATTTTTCTTTCTCACAAGAGTTGCTGCGTTTTCCAAAAAGGTATCTGTCTCTGCGCCGCGGATGATGAGCGTGGGGATTTGCAGTTTTGGCAATTCGCGCCACAGGTCAAAATCGCGCAAGCCTGTCAGGTAGATGTGAGATTCCCATTCGGGTGAGTAGATCAGTTCAAAGCCGCCGTCTGTTTTGGGCTTGGCGATGCCTGCGATATATGCACGTAAATTTTCATCGCTCATGTGTTTGAAGACTTCACGCGCACGATAGCCGCGAAAGACCATATCTAAATTGTCGAAGGTGCGGCGGCGTTTGAGTGAGCCAGCAATTTTTGGGTGCAGGATATTGCCAAGTCCCAGCGTGCGGACGAGATTCCACATGACCAAATAGGACGGCACGAACAGCACGGGGTCAAGCAAAATCAATGCGCGGAATTTATTAGGGTCGCGCAGGGCGGCGCGCAGGGTGACGATGCCTCCGATGGAATGACCCACCCCAATGGCTGGACCATGCCTGCACGTCGTCAGGAAGTGCAGCAAGTCATCAGAAAGAGGATGCCAGTCGGTGATGTCGTCAATTTTTGAATCATCCCAAAGCGGGCGGAGTTTCATTCCAAAGACGTGATGCTGTGTTTTTAGCAGTTCAAACAATGGACTGTAGCAATCGGGCGGGTAGCCGTTTGCGTGCAGAAAATGTAGCGGCGTGCCTTCGCCGCCATAATCAAAGTGTGGAATATTCATAGTTGTTTTTGTGGATTGCAGACTTCAGTCTGCGTTTATTCTGCGGATAAAAGTCCGCATCCCATTTAATATTTTCCGTAGTTGATTTTCTCGCTGTACAACGCTTCGACCTTCAAACGGTCGTGAGCCTTTTCGCCGAGTTTTTCCCAATACTCTGCGCGGTCTTCGACGCCGTAGACCCATTCATCGAGATACGCCTTGACGGTCTCCTGCGATTCGCTGATCTTATCCCATGCGAGATAAAACTCGTTGTCGCGGTCGTAATAGCCCTGTGAATAAGATGGATGACTCGCGTGCGGGACGTGACACACTGCGTCCACAATATTGGCGGGGATCATGGTGCGGTTCGGGTCGGAGCGGATGACTGATTCGTCGACGATTTCTTCGGCGGTCAGGATGACTTTTTTCGCTGCGAACGCGGCTTCTTTTTGCTCGCCAATGATGCCCCACAAATGCGCGTTGCCGTTTGAATCCGCGCGCTGCACGTGGACAATTGCCACATCTGGATTCAACGCGGGAACGACGATCACATCCTTGCCGCCGTACGGGTCGGGGATGCGTTTGATGAGCGGATTAACTTGTTCGAGGCTGGTTGCGCCCGTTTGGTTCATGGGCAAAAATGGCAAGCCAGCCGCGCCTGCCTGCAAACGGGTAATCATGCCGAAGTGCGAATATTCCTCCCATTCGAGTTCGCCTTTTTCAACGGCGGTGCGTATGATGCGGAGCGAACCGACGCCGGGGTTTCCCATGTACGAAAAGATGATTTTCTTCGCGCAGCCCGCCGCGACCATTTGATCGTAGATCAGGTCGGGTGTGGCGCGCGCAAGGGTGAGATTTTTTCTACCCTGACGAATGATCTCGTGTCCTGCGGCGAAGGGGATGAGATGAGTGAAACCTGCGGCGTAAACCACATCGCCGTCGCTGACGTATTCTGCAATTGCCTGCTTGAGTGAAATGAGCTTGGACATTTTATTTTTTCTTTGCCTCTTGGTTGCCTTGTTTTTTCTTTCTTCTTTCTTCACGCTGTTTATTTAGCCATGCAAAACGCCCTGCGGAGGGCGGCGGCTTTTTGCTGCGTCGAAACATCCAGCCAATGCCGATCATCAAAAGCGCCACGAATAGAAAGTCAAAGTCTGCCTGTTCGGCAAGGTCAGATGTGACAAAGAGAATAAACGCCCCGCCGCCGATGACGTAAAAAAATATTCCCACACGGTAAATTAAGGGGTCTTCTGAATCCATGCTCTTATTTTACCTTTGGAGGGACGAAGGATAAAGGGCGAAGGGCAAAGGATAAAGGATGAATGATGAAGGATGAATGATGAAAAAAAACAAGCCCCTGCTTACGCAGTGATGGGCTTGTTTGACCTTCGACTTTTGACCTTCGACTTTTGACTTTTGACTAACCTACCTCACCAACGACCTGATCTGCTCGTGCATGTAAAGCGGAAGATAGTAATGCCCGCCTGCGTTCTTGCCGCTGGAGCCGGAGCCTTTCCAGCCGCCAAAGGGTTGGAAGCCGGGCCACGCGCCCGTCGTTGCGCCTTGCGGACGATTGGCGTAGGTCACGCCCGCTTCGATTTTGTCGAAGAACCAGTCGGTTTCTGCGGGGGAGCCGTAGAAACCTGCCGTCAGTCCGTAGTTCACGTCGTTGGCGATCTGCATGGCTTCGTCCATATTTTTTACTCTACCAATGGTTGTGATCGGCAGGAACATCTCATGTGTCCACAAGGGATGACTCAACGGCAGGTCGGTGACTAAAGTGGGCTCGCAGAAATAGCCTTTGTCAAATTCAGCGCCGGTTTTGACATGCCCGCCGGTCAGGAATTTTCCTCCGTCTTGGTTGATCTCTTCGCAGAAATTCTGGAAGTCTTTGTAGGCGGCTGCGTTGATCACAGGCCCGGTGTACGTGCTGCGATTCGTTGGGTCGCCGATGACTAATTTTGAGGCGGCATCTCCCAAACGGCTGACCAGCTCATCGTAGACAGAATCCTCTACCAGGACGCGCGAAGCGGCGGAGCATTTCTGTCCCTGCAAACCAAAGGCCGAGCGGATAATTCCAATCGCGGCGCGTTCTAAATCTGCATTCTTAGAAACGATGACGGGATTCTTTCCACCGAGTTCCAAGATCAGCGGGCGCACGTAGTTGCGTTTTCCGTTGTCTTGCACCATCTTCATGCCCACATCGAACGAGCCGGTGAAGGTGATGCCGTCCACTTCGTTGTTATCCACGAGCGCCTGCCCCAGCGTGGAGCCGGGTCCCGTGACAAAATTCACCACGCCGTCTGGAATGCCCGCATCGCGGAAGCAATCCACCAACAGGCGCGCGATCCATGCGGTGTCGGTGGCGGGTTTGAGGACAACCGTGTTGCCTGCCACAAGCGCCGCGCCCATCGGGCCGCCTGACAAAGCAAACGGAAAGTTGAACGGCGAAACCACCAGCCACACGCCATACGGGCGAAGCACAGACACGTTGCGCGATTCGTAGCCCACAAGCGGGTCTCTGCCCATCTCGACAATGTAGCCGTCGTTCTTTTCCATTTGATCGCACGAATAATAAATGAGGTCGGCGGTTTCCTGCACGTCGCCCAAAGACTCCATGCGGTTCTTGCCCACTTCCATTGCCATGCCTGCGCCCAGTTCAAAAATGCGTTCTTCAATTAATGAAGCCGCCTTGCGGATCACCTCCACGCGTTTTTGCCACGGGGTATGGCTCCAGGCCGGGAAAGCCGCGCGCGCCGCATCCATTGCCTGCTGAGCGTGGCTGGCGCTGCCTTTTTGCATCTTCGCCAACATCCAATCAGTATTTACGGGGGAGCGGTCGTCAAATTTTTCATCGGCAAAAACATCCTTGCCGTTAATGAACATGCCGTATTCCCTGCCCATATTTTGTTTGAGCTTTTCCACGGCTTTATCAAAGCCAATGTGCAGTTCCTCGGGCGGGTTGAACATGGTTGAGTACGTGAGTTTGAAATTTGTCATCGGTTGCCTCTTTTTGAAATAAATCGAATTATAAGATATTTTATACAAAAACGATAATAATTATCTTGTTTTTATCTAAGCATTGGATAAGAAACCGTAAGACGGCAAAAAATAGAGTTGTCTCTGTTGCAATATATTATGTCATTCTGAGCGAAGCGAAGAATCTCTGATTTCAATGGTAGAGACCCTTCGCTCCGCTCAGGGAATCATAAGGAGATTTATTTGATGAAACCCCGCTTCTTTTTCCAGGCTCTGGGGCTGGTTGCTGTACTATTGACAGCTTCCTGCGCCCCAGCAGTTACCGCGCCCGCCGCACCGACAACAGAGGCTGTTGTTCCCGCCACAGCCGCCCCCGCAGATGCATCCTCTGCGCCCGCCGCGACAGCATCTGCTCCCACACAAGCTGTGGAAGTTCAAGCCGTCGCCACCTCGCGTGGACCCAACCTCGAAGCCACCGACCCAGCCACGGTCAGCCTGGCTTCGGGTCAATTACAACTGGTGGAATTTTTCCGCTTTACGTGAGGTACCTGCCGCGCAATGGCGCCCATGGTTCATGGGCTAGAAGCAGAGTATTCTGGCAAGATCAAGTTCTCCTTTCTTGATGCCGACGACCCCAATACAGATTCCTTCCAGCGCACGCTTGGATTCTATTATCAACCTGAGTTTTATCTGCTCGATGCAAACGGAAACGTCTTGAAAAAATTTGTAGGTTTTATTTCGCAAGAGGAATTTAAAGCCGAATTTGCAAAACACATTCAATAGACTTTATCTGTTGAAACATCAAAAGCAGGCTTGACCACTGTGGTCAAGCCTGCTTTTTTTAATGCTATAATTTTTTTACATTTTTTATCGAAAAACGGAGGTTGTCGTGCGAATTAATAAAAAATATTTGGTTCAATTATTTTCCATTGCAATTATCACATCCCTGCTCACCGCATGTAATCTTAGTGTAACGACTCCCACCTCGCTTGCGAGTGAAACGCCGGAACTTCCATTAAGTACCGCTACACCGGCTTTATCG
>CAMCQT010000025.1 GCA_945877125.1 Candidatus Brevifilum fermentans
TGTCGAAACCCTGACATTAACCGAAAATTTATCAAACACCATAGATACAGCAAATGCCGACGGCGGCGGTTGGAATGGTGGGAGCGCCTCCCCGAACTATTACAGCATGGAAAGAATTGGGGTAATTCCTGATAGTGTTGCCGCATGGACTTCAAATGATGGTGTAATCCGTAATGGATTGAATGGAGATACTCCTGTTCCTGCTCCAATCAATGGCACGCCAAAGCAACAAAACTCTGCCGTGTCGGTTGATCTTTCTTTGGCAATTAGTCCGCCTTCAGTAGCAGTAACATCAGGGATGCTCGTATCTTTTACAGCTACACTAACCAACAGCAGCAGTATCTTTACTGCAACCGGTATAAGTGTCGACGTTACATTGCCGTCCGGTTTATCGGGTGTATCCATAACCCCCAGCTTGGGAACGTATAGTTCAGGGGTTTGGAGTTTGGCGTCATTGCCGCCTGGTTCCGCAACATTGATAATCAGTGGCAATGCTTTGTCAGGTGGGATAGTGGCTGTTCAAATATCAAGTTCCAATCAAGTTGATCCTGCTTCATCCAATAATTCTGCGTCTTCAACCATATCCGTCGGATCCGCGGATTTAAGCATAACCAATTTTGTTAACACCTCTGCGCCAAAATGTGGCACGAATGTTGTATTTACCATTGAAGTTTTCAATCCCGCAACTGGGGACGACGCAACCGGTGTACAAATTGTGGATACTTTGCCTGATGGCTTAACCTATATATCAGCCGACCACCCCGTTACCTATGCTGTTGGCGCAGGCATCGAGACGATAACTTGGGATGTGGGCGCGCTGGCAAAAAACACCAGTCAGAAGATAAAAATCACAGCGGCGGTAAAAACAAACACTCCCATCGTAAATTCCGCTAGGATTTCGCATTCCGACCAGATTGACAGCAACTTGCTCAACAATAGCGCCAATGTAGTTGTTACACCTGACCCGAATTGTATAGCCGACCTAAGCCTGTCACAAACCTGGATAAGATCTATGGACATAGCGGGCAGGGTTGATTTAAAACTTACGGTTACCAATCATGCTACCACTAATACAGCGACCAATGTCCAGGTCAAAGATTTGCTACCTTCGGGATTAACCTATGTTTCGCATACTTCTGGGAAATCCTATAGTAGTAATACTGGAATTTGGACTGTAGGTACATTGGAAGCCAGCCCAAGCGCAAACTCAATTTCAACATTAACTATTACGGCAAAAGCCGCAGTAGACGGCGACGGAACAACGAATTTTGCGGAAGTCTGGAGGTCTGACCAGTATGACCCCGACTCAACTCCTGCAAATGGCGATATAGGCGAGGACGACGATACAACAAATAATTCAGGCGTGATTGGACCCGATGTCAAGGTTGCCGATTTAAGTCTTACACAGACGGCTGATATTGATGCTCTCGGAACAAATGCGGTATTTACCATCACAGTGAGCAATGGGGATGCCGATGACGCATCAGACGTAAAAGTTGAAACATCCTTTGCGGGATATACCCTCATATCTAATAACAGTAGTGGTTCTTTTGATACAACTACTCGCATTTGGGATATTGACGGGTTGAAGAAAAACACCAGCAGGACTTTGGTCGTTACCACCGTACCCACTATAGCCGGGGTATTCCCCGAAAACTGGGCTCAGGTATCTGATTCTACGCAAGTTGACCCGGACTCCCTGCCAGGCAATTGCGAAAATGCCATCCTCACATGCACAGAGGACGATGACGCCGGTGCCCCGTCCGCAGACTTGAGTTTAGCGCAGGTAATCACCAGCCCCTCTCCGTATAAAATTTCCGATATAAGCACCAAGGTAACTTTTAGGATCACAATTACAAATTTGGGATATGCGGATGCGACTGGTGTGCAGGTAAAGGACCTGCTTCCTTCGGGGTTGACTTATTCCGCGCATGTTCCGTCAACTGACAACTATGTCAAAGGTACGGGACTTTGGACTATCGGTAATTTGGCAAAAAATGCGAGTAGGACTTTGGATATCACAGCAACAGTTTCATCTTACGGGATCAAGACCAACTGGGCTGAAGTCTGGAAGTCTGGGCAATCTGATCCCGACTCACAACCTGGAGATAGCTCCACAACCGATGATGATGATGATAGCCAAATAGTTATTTCTTCCAGGTCGGTTATTCTTAATGAGGTTGCGTGGTCAGGTACAGCCGCAAGCGCTGAAGATGAATGGATTGAGCTTTACAACCCGAGCAAGGCTGATATTACGCTTACCGGATGGAAGATAAAAAAGAACGGTTGCGACAGCTCAGGGACTGACTATATTAACTTGGCTAATGGAGGTAAGATTGCCGCAAGTGGCTATCTTCTTCTTGAACGCGGAGCCACTGCTACAGACAACACTACAGTTTTGGACATTGCCGCAAATCAAATTTATCTTGCATCTTCTACGCCGGTACTTTCGAACAGCGGAGAGGTTCTTTATCTTTGTGATCAAAATGGAAATATTATTGACACCGCTAATAAAAACGAGGGCACCTGGCCCAAAGGCGGCGGAACCAATTATGCTTCCATGGAACGAGTGGGAAATACAGCCGAAAGTGACTCCGTTTGGGTCTCGAATACGGGTGTTACAAAGAATGGAAAAAACGCCAGTGGCGGTGCTATCTACGGCACACCTGGCGCTAAAAACTCCACCGGAATTGCACCCACGCCCACACCCATCACCATCCGCCCGACCGCTGTACCCATTGTCCGCCCGGTCATCAACGAATTTCTCGCCCGCCCCGGCTATGACTGGAATCAGGACGGCAAGGTGGATGTCTTCGATGAGTTTATCGAGATCAAAAATATCGGCATCATAGATGTCAACTTGAACGGCTGGCAATTGGACGATGAAGAAGGCAGCGGTTCGGCTCCGTTTAAAATACCAGCCGCCATCTTAAAGCCGGGTCAGCGCGCCATATTCTACGGCTTGCAAACCAACATCCTGCTCGGCGACGGCGGCGACACGGTGCGCTTGATCAACCCCAGCGGCAAAATCTACGACGCCTACACCTACGCCCTTGTCCGGCTCGAAGACCAGTCCGTTTGCCGCCTGCCCGATGGCGGCAGCGGCTGGTACGAAGACTGCGTGCCCACGCCCAACCTGACCAACACGCGCGAGGGAACTGTCCCATCCATGCCGGGCGGCGAAGTTTTTGAATCCCCCACCTGCGACCTGCCCGACACGCTGCCCGCTGATTTCCTCTTTGCCGAATGTCGAGGCTATGGCGCCGATGTCTGGCGCTCCTTCTACTGGGATAAACTGGGCTGGCAGGGCGATCAACCGATCCCCGAAAACATGAGCAAGTGGGAATCATTTATTGAGTAAAATACAGAGGCTAAAAGTTCAACCTTTTAGCCTCTACTCTAAATCTGAATAGGAACTCAATGGAAACCTTTTTCTCTTTTCTTGAAAAACGAGTGGATGACTCATCCTCCCTGCTCTGTGTTGGATTGGATCCCCACCTCCCCGATCTAAAAGAACCTACCGCCGCATCAGCCCTACACTTCTGCCTGACACTGGTTAAGCAGACAGCTCGCTACGCTGCGGCATTTAAACCCAACGCCGCCTTCTTTGAGATATTCGGCGCCGAAGGCTGGGTCGCGCTCAAGCAGGTCATCGAAGCCATTCACGAAGAGTCGAATCGACTCGGCTCCATGATCCCCGTCATCCTCGACGCCAAGCGTGGAGATATCGCATCCACTGCCGAAGCCTATGCCAACTCAGCATTTGAGAAACTTGGCGCGCACAGCATCACCCTGAATCCATATCTCGGCAAAGATTCGATTGACCCATTTATTCAGAATTCCGAGAAAGGTGTTTTTCTGCTTTGCAAAACATCCAACAAAGGCAGCGGTGATTTGCAGGATGTGATGGTGGACGGTGGACGGTGGACAGTGGATGGCGAATCGCGTTCAATGCCCGTTTATGAATATGTTGCGCGGCTTGCTCAATCGTGGAACACCCAAAATAACATCGGACTGGTCGTTGGCGCCACCCACCCCGAAGCGCTGGCTCGGGTCCGCGCCGCAGCTCCTGACTTGTGGTTTCTCTCACCCGGCATCGGCGCCCAGGGTGGCGAGTTGGAGTCTGCATTGAAAGCGGGCTTACGCAAAGACGGCAAGGGAATCCTGCTGCCCGTCTCACGCGGAATCTCCCGTGCCGCCGACCCTGCCAAAGCCGCCGCAGAATTCCGCGACGAAATTATCAACATCAAACGAAACTTGAACCAGAGATAAACGGAGATGAACAAAGATAAAAAATCTCTGTTCATCTCCGTTTATCATGGTTAATATATAAGGACATAATCATGACACAAATTAATTTAGCACAATCTGCCCTTGCCGACGGACTGCTTACCGCGGGTTGTATCAAGTTTGGTGAGTTCATCCTCAAATCAGGACTGAAGTCCCCGATCTACATTGACCTGCGCCGCATCATCACCTATCCCAAATTGCTGGAGCAGATCGGCGCGGCTTATTTGCCAATTCTCGAAAAACTAAAATTTGACCGTCTCGCCGGGCTGCCCTATGCCGCCATTCCCATCGCCACCGCGGTTTCTCTGCAAGGCAATTACCCCATGATCTATCCGCGCAAGGAAGTCAAAACCTACGGCACCAAAGCCGAGATCGAAGGTGACTTTTTCAGCGGAGAAACCGCCCTTGTCATTGACGATCTCGCCACCACCGGCGGAAGTAAATTCGAAGCCATCGAAAAACTGACCGCCGTCGGCATGAAAGTAACAGACATCGTCGTGCTGGTAGACCGTCAATCTGGCGCGAAGGAATCCCTCGAACAGGCGGGCTACGCCATGCACGCCGTATTGACCATCACCCAACTGCTCGACTACTACGAATCCACGGGCAAGGTGGAGAAGGATAAGATCGCAGAGACCCGGAAGTTTTTAGAGAAAACAGGGTAGCCGCGCGGCGATGTTCGAGATTTATTTGACCTCTTGCATAAGTAGCCACAGAGTACACAGAGACCTTTGAGGAAAACCTCTTAAAACTCTTTTTTTCTCTGTGACCTCTGTGGCAAAAAGGACTTTTGCAAGAGGTCTATTCATCGCCTGTGTCATTAATCTGATAAACAGTGAATTCGGCATCGCTATAAACACTCTCGAAGGTTAAGTTTTGGCGCGGCGATCCAAGATAATAGCTGATTCCATACGAATTGGCTATTTTTCTGATCTGAGCCTCATCAAGAGCGTAAAAGTTTGTTTGGAGTTCTTCCTCTGAAGCAAATCCACTTTTGGTGGGGATGCGATTTCCATTACATAAAACGATCCGTTTGTACCATTCCAAAATATCTGCTGCCAGGTGTGGAGAATGTTTCCAGGAAACGAACATGGCTCTCTGCGCGCGGATGTAGAAATCTGACATGGTGGGATCAACAAGAAACACAGCATTTTTGGGGGTATTTTCTGAAATCCATTCCAGCGTTGAAATCCTTGATCCTATGTTGCTTTGCTGAAAATATTTATACTCCGCCTGTAGTTGATAAGGAGCGCTTAATATGATTAGAATTGTTGCATAGGACGTAATTGTTGGAATCACACGACTTGAAATCGTTTGGAGTCCGCGTTGCAGCCGGGGTGACAATGTATTTATGGTGATGCTTCCATTTCCAATGTCGTTTAACCACAGGGCAACCAAAACATAACTCATAAACATTATCATCACATCAGGAAATCTAAACCAATAATATCTTAGAAGATTTGTATCTCCCCAGACGTAGATTATCAGCCCAAATGAGAACAGCAATACACTACCTAAAGCATAGGCGGCAATAAACCGGCTGGCTTTTGACCTGCCCGTCGTATACATAATGAGAAATAATCCTGTTGCCAAAATCAATATGACCTTCCAAAGATTCCCCTCCCATGCCGAGGGTAAAACATGGTGCGGAACTCGATATTGGACATATATTTCCCATACTTTATTAACGTCCATATTGCCTTGCAGAACCAGTTGTTTGATGGTCGCCTGTAGTCCAAAATAAGATGTGATGAAAATAGGCCAGGAATTAATAATATATAGACGCCAGTCAGACCGCCAATCCTTATTTAATAAGGTGGCAACTCCCATGCAGAATAAAGCATAGCCGCCTACCAGAACATGAAACGAGATTGCCGCCCCGGCAAATGCAAATGCCATTTGATAGCTTTTGCGAAAGAAAAATGCCATCGAAAGCAGGACAAATGCATAGGCAATTGTTTTTGTTTCTGCTCCACCCACTATCCACTCGCCCGCAACTACAGAGCTTTGATTTAGAAAAAGCAACAAAACCAGAAGCCCGAGTGAAAATCGCAAATGTAATTCTTTGAAAAAAATATATAAGGCAATTCCGAAGATCAAGTAAATTAATAATCGTCCAAAATAAGCCCCGGTTTCAAAACCGAACCAGGAAACAAGATGCCCAATAATAAAGTTGAACGGCTGACGATAATCAATATCAACATTCAGGAACCAGTCATTTGGCAGCCAATTAGGCTCAACGAACTGTTTGGCAAAAGGTAAAATATCCACTTCATTCTGGATAAGGTAAAAGGAAAACTTATTAACTGTAATTAACAACCAGATGAGCAAAATTTCACCTATGGGTGTCATGAACAAGATAAATTTATTTTGTTTTAGTGACGCTATTTGATCCCTAAAAATTAGAAACCGGGCAGCCGTTTTATTTTCAAGGTTTTTAAGTGGCATAAGCCTCCATTGATATGGGTAACTTAATAATCGATGTTACCCAGTTTTAATCCAGAGCGGATGGCATGGTTTGTGCCGAAAAGTATGACGCCCCTTTGGGGTTATTTGATCTATTTTACTTGAGTCTATAATCATTCCACTCCTTCGAAGTTTCTGCCAGCAATTCCCGATATGAAAAAATATTATCCACAGATTGCACAGATTTTTCTCTTCAATCTGCGCAATCTGCCAAATCTGTGGATGAATAAAAGCCATAATGGGAATTGCTGCCACCCAATCCCATGAGTATTCGTCTTCAATGGGTTAAAATAAATTTGACAACTTTACGTGCGTCTATCGCAAAAAGGAATTAATGTATAACCTCATTCGCCCTTATCTCTTTCGTCTTGAACCTGAGCGCGCCCACGAACTTACCCTGCGCGCATTAAGCATTGCGGGCAATATTGCGCTCACGAGAAAAATCCTCGAACTCGTTTATAAAGCTCCCGCAAAACCTGTGCAGGCATTTGGGCTGACCTTCAAAAATCCAGTTGGCATTGCGGCTGGATATGATAAAGACGGCATCGCCATTCGTGGACTCTCAGCCCTGGGATTCGGTCACGTGGAAATTGGAACGGTCACACCCAAGCCTCAAGCTGGGAATCCGTCCCCGTGCATTTTCCGCCTCGTTGAGGATGAAGCCGTGGTCAACCGCATGGGCTTTCCCTCGCGCGGCACCGAACGTATGCAAATGGAATTGAACCCTGCATTGCGCATGAGTTTTGCCGACCGCATCCTCGGCTTTGACCCGCGTCCACGCGGCTTTTCGAGAATGTCCGATGCCATGCTGGGCGTTAACCTCGGCAAGAATAAAGATACGCCCAACGAAGAAGCCGCGCTGGACTATGTGGCATTGCTGCAAAATTTTGGGCGCTACGCCGACTTTTTGACCATCAACGTCAGCTCGCCAAACACCGCCGGACTGCGTGACCTGCAAAGCCGTGCCGCGCTTGAAAACCTGCTGACCCATCTGCATCAACAGCGCGTGATCGAGAGCAACTATCACGAGAAGCCCATGCCCATTTTGGTAAAACTCTCGCCTGACCTAAGTGAAGCTGAACTCGACGACGCCATTGAAGCCATCTTGCGCTGTAAAATGGACGGCATCATCGTGACCAACACCACCTTGGCGCGCGAGGGAGTCAGATCAAGCCTCAGGGGAGAAACAGGCGGCTTAAGCGGCGCTCCGCTCAAAGCGAGGAGCGAAGCGGTTCTTCATCAAACAGTAAAGCTTGTGAATGGCGCCGTTCCAATCGTCAGCGTGGGCGGAATTATGAGCCCAGACGATGCAAAACGCCGCCTGGATATGGGCGCGACGTTGATCCAAATCTACACGGGGCTGATCTATCGCGGCCCGGCGCTGGTTCAGGAAATTTTGCGCTCGTTGTGACCCCAAAAATTCTAATAAGATTCTGAAACGAATTACCACCATAGTTGTGGTATATTCCCGTTTATAGGTAACCTTATGGACGATAAAATTACAATCATAGAAGGTCCCCCGCCGATTTTTGAGCACGTCAATGACGGCTGGGCAATGGGCTTGAACGAAGGTCCAAGTCTCTCAGTCCCTGCGCTGACCCGCCTGCGAACATTCAATGGCCCGGCGCTTGTGCAACGTTGTTATACTGCGTGGCACAATAAATCTGCAATTCATCTTCATTATCGTAACGAAACCGGTTTGGAAGAAACCGCTCCAATTCTTGCCGCGCGCAATATCGAAACTCCCGATGGACACATGCTGCTCCTGTGGGTCTATCTCGAAAGCGACGGCGTCGAATTTGAAATGGACGCCGGCGACGACGACCAAATGGATGATTTCCCTGACACATAGTTTTTGAAAATGACAGCCACCATTAAGGTGGCTGTCATTTTTTATTGGAGGATAAATGACAACGCTTCTTACATCGCTTCAATCTGGTTCTGTTATTCTGACGCTTAATCGTCCCGAACGCGCCAACTCGTTCAACTTTGAGATGGTGACCGAATTGCGGCAAGCCCTTGCCGCCGCTGAAAAAAATCCACTGGTGCGCTGTGTTGTGTTGACCGGCGCCGGTGAGGTCTTCAGCGCGGGTCAGGATATTTCTGAAATGCAGCAGGGAGATGTGGTGTCCTACCGCGAGCATTTGGACAAAACCTACAACCCGCTTGTGTTGCAAATCCGCGGCATGGGCAAACCTGTCGTTGCGGCAATTAACGGCCCATGTGCCGGCGCGGCTTTTGGCGTGGCGCTGGCCTGTGACCTGCGGATCGCAAGTTCCAGCGCGTACTTCGTGGTGGGCTTTGGCGGAATTGCGCTCGCGCCTGATTCGGGTGTTTCGTTGTTCCTGCCTATTTATATCGGCTTGGGTCGCGCGCAGGAATATTATTATTCGAACAAACAAATCAGCGCACAACAAGCTTTGGAATGGGGCATGGTCAATCAGGTAGGTGAATCAAACTTTCAGGCGCTGGTCATGCAAGTTGCGGGCAATCTGGCTTCGGGTCCGGTGGAGGCGTTTGCCGCAGGCAAGCAGGCATTTAATCATGCCATCCTGCCCAATCTCGAAGAATCACTCAACTACGAAGGCATTCTTCAGGAAGAGGCGGGAAAGTCGGCAGAGCATCGTGAAGGCGTGGCGGCTTTTCTGGGAAAGAGAAAACCAAATTTTAGGTAATTCGACAATATCACATTTCAAAACCTTTTACCACAAAGTCCACAAAGGGGCACAAAGGAGAGCAAAATGCTAAAA
This sequence comes from Candidatus Brevifilum fermentans, assembly GCA_945877125.1. GTDB lineage: Bacteria > Chloroflexota > Anaerolineae > Anaerolineales > Villigracilaceae > Villigracilis. The sequence continues at coordinate 9,507 of CAMCQT010000025.1, forward strand.
CCAAAGGTTTCCTTCGTGTACCTTGGTGCCCTTTGTGGTTAAGAACTTTGGTTTCAGTCTTAATGTGACATTGTCAAGATAGGTAGGATAAATCTAATCTTGACGGTTTTTGCACGTATTTTTCAAAAGTAGTCACTTTCTTTCAAAGATTATCGGATTTATGTCATATTGACGGGCAACATCTTTTCGTGTAAAGTTTACCTACTTATGGCTCAGTGTATTAACATACTTTGTGCTTAAAAGCGGACATCCCTGTTTGGGGGGTGTCCGCTTATTTTTTTCAAAACTCTTACCAAGGAGAATAATATGTCAGGACCAATCAATGCATTTGAAATGGCGCAGAAACAGTTTGATCATGTTGCCAAACAACTGAAACTGGATTCAGGCGTCGCCGAGGTTTTACGCTGGCCTATGCGGGAATTTTCATTCCGCATTCCAGTTCGCATGGATGATGGCAGTATGCGCGTCTTTCAGGGTTTTCGCGTACAGCACAACGATGCGCGCGGCCCCAACAAAGGCGGCATCCGCTTCCACCCGGCTGAGACCATGGATACCGTGCGCGCGCTTGCCACATGGATGACCTGGAAATGCGCCGTGGCAGATATTCCGCTCGGCGGCGGCAAAGGCGGCATTATTGTAGACCCCTCCACCTTGTCTGTCCGCGAAAAAGAAGAACTGTGCCGCGGCTGGGTACGCGTCATGTGGAAGAATATTGGACCACGCAACGATGTTCCCGCTCCTGATATCGGCACCACCCCCCAAATGATGGGCTGGATGATGGATGAATATTCCAAGCTCGTGGGTCAATATACCCCCGGCGTATTCACCGGCAAACCTCTCGGCGGCGGCGGCTCTTTGGGTCGCACCGAAGCCACCGGCTACGGCGTGGTCTACACCGTGCGCGAAGCGATGAAACACCTCGGCATTGACCCGAAGAAATCTGTCGCGGCGTTGCAGGGCTTTGGCAATGTCTCACAATATGCAGCCATCGCTTTTGTCGAAATGCTGGGCGGCACAGTTGCCTGTGTTTCCTGCTACGACCGTCACGACAAGAAGGCTTACACCTACAGCAAGCCGGGCGGCATTGACCCACGCTTCCTGCTTTCCATCGTAGATGAGTATGGCACGGTTGACAAGGCAAAGGCTTTGGCGGCTGGCTACATCACAGAAGACGGCGATGCCTGGATCGAGAAGGATGTTAACGTTTTGATCCCTGCGGCGCTCGAAGGACAAGTCAATGCTGATTCAGTCAAGAAGATTTCGAAGAATGTGAAGATCGTGGCTGAAGGCGCGAACGGTCCCTGCACTCCTGAAGCGGACGAAGAATTTAAGAAGAACGGCGTCTTTGTTATCCCCGACTTCCTGTGCAACGCGGGCGGCGTGACCACTTCGTACTTTGAACAGGTTCAGAATGACATGAACTTCTACTGGTCCAAGGAAGAAGTTCTTGAAAAACTTGACCAAAAAATGACCTCCGCTTTTCACGGCGTTCTTGACCGCAGTGAGAAGGAAAAAGTTTACATGCGCGATGCGGCCTACATGGTTGCGATTGATCGCGTAGTGAAAGCCATGGATCTGCGCGGCTGGTTGACGGGGAACGCGTAAGAAGCCGTTAGCTTTTTAGCAATTAGCGATTAAGAGGATGCGCTTCGCGGTGCATCCTCTTTTTATAAACGCTTCACACTTAACTGCCAGCTGATTCTGTTTCCTCAGACATAATCCAACGCCCAAACATTTTGATACAATCGCCATAATCTCCAATCACCAATCTCCAATTACCACGAGGCAACCATGTCAAAACAAACTTTCAAATGGGATGATCCCTTCCTGTTCAACGACCAACTCACCGATGAAGAGCGCATGATCCGCGATACCGCGCGAAAATATTGCCAGGATAAATTAATGCCGCGCATCCTTGAGGCAAATCGCAACGAAACCTTTGACCGCGCAATCATGGATGAAATGGGAAGTATGGGACTTTTAGGCTGTACTCTGCCTGAAGCATACGGCGGTTCAGAATTAAATTATGTGTCGTATGGGCTAATTGCCCGTGAAGTAGAGCGCGTGGACAGCGGCTATCGCAGCGCCATGAGCGTGCAAAGTTCACTGGTCATGCATCCCATTTATGAGTATGGCTCGGAAGAACAAAAGAAAAAATACCTACCTAAACTCGCCAGCGGAGAATGGATTGGCTGCTTTGGCTTGACCGAACCCAATCACGGCAGCGACCCGGGCAGCATGGAAGCCCGCGCCAAAAAAGCGGACGGCGGCTGGATTTTGCAAGGCAATAAAATGTGGATCACAAACTCACCCATTGCAGATGTCTTCATCATTTGGGCAAAGGCGTATGGCGGTTCTGAGAAAGACGGCGAGATTCGTGGATTTATTCTCGACAAAGGCATGAAGGGATTAAGCGCCCCGAAGACTGAAGGAAAATTCAGCTTGCGCGCCAGCGTCACCGGCGAGATCGTGATGAATGAAGTTTTTGTGCCTGACGAAAACCTGCTTCCAAACGTCGCCGGCTTGAAAGGTCCGTTCGGCTGTTTGAATAAAGCTCGCTACGGAATTGCCTGGGGTGCATTGGGTGCCGCGGAATTTTGTTGGCATGCGGCGCGGCAATACACGTTGGATCGTCCGCAGTTCGGCAGACCGCTGGCAGCGAATCAGATTATTCAACTGAAACTGGCCAACATGATGACCGAAATTACACTGGGCTTGCAGAGCGTCTTGCGGGTTGGACGTTTGATGGATGAGGATAAGTCCACACCTGAGATGATCTCGTTGGTCAAGCGCAACTCATGCGGCAAGTCGCTTGAGATCGCGCGCATGTCACGCGATATGCACGGCGCAAACGGCATCTCTGACGAGTATCACGTCATCCGTCATGTGATGAATTTGGAAGCCGTGAATACATACGAGGGCACGCATGACGTTCACGCGCTAATTTTGGGCAGGGCGCAAACGGGGATACCGGCGTTCAGCGCATAGAACATAATGCAAGACCTCCGAGTTTTTCAAAAACTCGGAGGTCTTTTTACTTCTTACTTTTTACTAAATCTACAACTCGCAATATTTTTTCACGTTCTTGCCGATGATGGCGAGACTATCTGCCCAGAATTTCTTGGTGCGGATGTTGATGCCGAATCTATCCGCGAGTTCTGCCGCGCGTTCTTCACCGGTAGAGGCGAGTAGATTTTTGTAATCTGGCACGAAGTCTGCGCCGCGTTTTTGGTAGACGGCATACAAGCCTGTGGCAAAGAGTAAGCCAAAAGCGTAGGGGTAATTGTAGAAAGATAGGTTTGGGGAATAGTAATGCGGCTTCCAAGTCCACATGAATTTTTGAAGATAGCGTTCGTCCAGACCGTCTCCGTAGGTCGCTTTCTGCGCGCGTTCCATGATGTCGTTCAAATCGTCGGCGGAGAGTTCAGCTTTCTCGCGGCGTTTAAAGACTTCAGTCTCAAACAAATAACGCGAGTAAATATCCACGATCACAGCGGCGGCGCCGTTGATTTGCGCTTCCAGCACAGCCAGCCTTTCCTGCGGATCGGTCACCTGCTCCAGCACGGCTTCGGTCACAATCGTCTCGCACATGATGGAGGCAGTCTCCGCCAGAGTCATCGGCGTGGATTGTTGCAGTTCGGTCTTGCCTGCCTGATATGCACATTCGTTGTGGAAGGCGTGACCGAGTTCATGCGCCAGCGTGCTGACCTGATCGAACGAACCGTCGAAGTTCGAGAGGATGCGGCTTTCTTTGACTCCCGCCACGCCCATGCAGAATGCGCCGCCGCGCTTGCCTTCGCGTTGTTCGGCATCGATCCAGTTGCTGTCAAAAGCGCGTTGGGCGAATGCGCCAAGTTCGGGTGAAAACTGATTGAAGTTGCTGACGATGAAATCACGCGCTTCGTCGAATGAATAAACTTTGTCGGTCTTGCCCAGCGGCGCAGAGACATCCCACCATGCCAGTTTTTCCTTGCCGAGCAGTTTGGCTTTGTGTTTGAAATACTTGCGGAACATCGGGAAGGAATCTTTCATGGCGCCCAGCATGGCGTTGAGTGTGGCGCGGTCCATGCGGGAATTATCAATGGATGCGTGGATCGCGTCTTCGCGCCCGCGTTTTTTGTTGAGCGTCAGCGCCTCGCCTTTGACTCCGTTCATGCAGGCGGCGAGGATTTCCTGAACGCCTACCCAGGCGATGTTCTCCGCTTCATATCCACGGCGGCGGGTATCTTCGTCGGGATGTGAGCGCAGGTTGATCAGTGCAGGCATGGGCAATTTCTCAGTTTTTCCACCCAGCTCAAAGTCGACGGAGAGCTGCGAGGTGACCGTGCCTTGCAACTTGTCGAAGGCGTTGCCTCCGCTCAGGGTCATCTCAGCGGCGAGAATTTCCTCCGCTTCACTCATCATATATTTGGATTGATCCACACTTTCGTTGAGTGTGAACTCGTGCGCTTTGGCAGAGGCGTTTGTCTTTGCGGCTTTCTTGACGGCGGCTTTGCCAAGTGTGCCGATCCATGCCTGAAATTTGGTGTTGAGGATGCTTGCCTGCACAGAGATTTGTTCAAACTCCGAGAGGGCGCGCATGGCAACTTTGTTGTGCGAGTCGGTGGTGACGAAGGACTCGATGTACGGCAGGATGGTGTTGGAGAGTTCGAAGATCGTGTTGAAGCGGTCTACCGATTCGCCGAGCAGTTTGCCGAGTTTCTTCGGGTCGGTTTTTGAATCTGCTTTGCTAGCTTTCTTGTAAAATGTTTCCATTTCATCCAGCATGGATTTGTATTTCTTTGTGGCTGATTTGAATTCTTTGGATTCGAGCGAGGGATAGACGTTGGTCATATCCCAGCGAGATGCAGAAATAGTCATGGTAATCTCCTTTTGAAAAAATAAAATATTATGCAGGGCAGGTTGGTTATTTTTATAGTAATCCTGAAAGATCGAGCGCGCGGTCAGACCATTGCTTGGCTTGTACTGAAAGCAGAGTTCGTTGGATTTTTTCTTGATCGGGGCTGTCCCATACTTTTACCCAAAGCGTGATTATTGTTTGCATAGAGACCAACTCCGCGGCGGTTTCAGGGGCGGTATCTGCGGCAGTCCATTCAATCAGGTATTTTGCTTCTTCTAAAAGATTTTTCACAACGGCAATATCTGTTGAATTGCGCGCAGATGATGAAATTCGTCCCAGTGTGGCCGCAAGTCCGCCAAGCCGTCTGGGAAGTGAGTCGCGCAGGAATCGTTCTCGTAATTTTTCCTTATTTTGGATCATGAGATACCTCCCAAAATTTCACGGGTGACGGATTCAACTTTTTGACGTAATTCTTCGTCTTGAATCACGATGTTGCGATTCCCCAATCTTGGGCGAATATTGATCAATGATTCAAATTCAATTCGCTGTTCGGCCGGATACCAGTTTGCGCCCCAAAGGTCATCCTGTTCACTGCTATTCTCTAACAAAACGGCTTCGCAATCTGAGTGCATTTCTCCGCCGCCCGCCAGAGTTCGACGGCGAATATCAACCACTATTTTTATCATGGTCTCGTATTGTTGCAGCATGTCTTTTATCTGTTCGGGAGTTGGTTGATTTTGAAGAATATATATCATGCTCGAAATTATACCTTGCTTGCTTTTAACCCCTGAACAATCTACAATCAAATTAACTCGGAGGTACTTTATGAAACAAGATAAATTTCTCACAGGTATTCTGATCGGTATTGGACTGCTGATTGTCCTCGCACTAGGGCTTTTCTTCACGCGCAAGGATGGTCAACGCGAATACGTCGCGGATACGACCCCTGAAGGCGTGGTACATAACTATGTGCTTTCCGTCTTGAACAAGGATTATCAAAAAGCCTACGGTTATCTGGCTGACCTCGAACACAAGCCGACTTACGAAGAGTTTCGCCAATCTTTCTTTAATGGCATGGTTAATCCTGGCGATGTGGGCGTGGATGTGGGTTCGGTGGAAATTAATAAAGATGAAGCGGTTGTAAATCTTTCCCTTTACTATTCGAATACCGACCCATTTTCTAGCCGTTATGCCAACGAAGACCGTGCCTTGTTGGTGAAACAGAACGGTGACTGGAAGTTGAATTCCATGCCATATAACTTCTGGGATTACAGTTGGTATCAGGAACAATTTAAGCCGTAAGTCAAATGCTAAAACACGAAGGTCACAAAGGTTACAAAGGAAACCCTTAAACCTTTGTGTACTTCGTGTCCTTCGTGTTTATAGTTTTAAAGGATGTCATTATGAAAACCATTAGACGACTTTACTTTTACGCCGTTGCCTTCATCAGCATTGAAGTGGTGTTGTGGGGCATCATCAGCCTGCTGCGCTCGATCTTTAATGCAAGAGAACTCGTGGATGGCTCATCTCCGCTGGCGCAGGCTTTATCTCTCATTCTCGTGGGCGTGCCGATCTTCCTTGTGCATTGGTTTTGGGCACAGCGTGTCTCTGCCAAAGATGACGAGGAAAAAACAGCCAGCGTTCGCGCAATCTTTTTCTATGGAATTTTGCTTGGCACACTGATCCCCGCTGTGCAAAATTTGCTCGCATTTATTGACCGCACCTTTCTCAACGCCGCGAATCTTTACACTTATCGCGCCATCTTGGGCGGTTCGCAAACGTGGCTTGATAACCTGATCGCCATTGTCATTAATTTGCTGATCGCGGCATATTTCTGGAACATCCTCAAAGAAGAATGGCGCACGCTCCCCGAAACCGAAAACTTCGCAGAGATCCGCCGCCTGTATCGCTTCATCTGGATGCTGTACGGCTTGCTGATGATAATCTTCGGCGCACAACAGGCATTGGACTACGTCTTCACACTGTCCACTGAAAATGTGCTTGGATCAATTGGACGTGAGACAGTAGTTAATGCGATTGCCTTGCTGGCAGTCGGCGCTCCGATTTGGTTTTTCTCCTGGCGCATCTTGCAAAACGTTTTAGTTGATTCCTCTGAAAGGGAGTCTTTTCTACGCCTCAGCATTTTGTATCTGCTTTCACTCGGCGGCGTGATCGTGGTGCTGACGGCTGGCGGCAGTTTGATCTACATGATTCTGATGCACTTGCTTGGTGACGGCAAAACTTTCGCCGAGTTCATGCAGAATATTGGCGGTCCCATTTCCATTGGTATGCCGTTTGGCGTGGTCTGGGCATATTATGGGAAATGGCTCAACCAGCAATTCGCCTTTGATGGAGACGCGCCCAGCCGCGCAGGCAAGCAGAGACTATATTCCTACATTCTTTCTTTGCTCGGTCTTGCGGCGACATTCTTTGCGATTGCCTCCCTGCTCTCGGTTGTCATTGACCTGTCTTTCACACGCTCATATTTAAGCAGCAGCGGATTTGCATCCGCGCTTTCCTCGGCGTTGGCGGCTTTGGTTGTGGGGCTTCCGCTTTGGCTGATGACTTGGCGTCCCGTTCAGGCGGCCGCTCTCGTAGAAGGTTCTGTCGGCGACCATGCGCGGCGTTCGGTCATTCGCAAAACATATTTGTATCTGGTGCTGTTTGCTTCTGTCATCGGCGGCATGATTTCGGGCGGCACTTTGATTTTCACGCTCATCAATTCCATGTTGGGCGGCAGTACGGGAGACGTTGCCAAATCTGCGCTTAACTCTTTGCAAGTTTTTGCTTTATTCGTGGTGCTGCTTCTGTACCACCTATCTGCTTTGCGGATGGATGGCGCGGCGCGCGCTGATGAGTTGGAATCCAAACAGGAAGGTTTCAAACTTGTCGTGCTGGATAACAGCGACGGCAGGTTTGGCGAATCTGTGAAAGCTGTCTTCGCAAAACGCGTGTCCAAAGTGCCTGTGACGGTGGTCAATGTGAAAGATGGAATCCCTGCTGACTTAAGCGCAGATGCGGTCATTTTGCCAGGTTCGCTGGCAGTGGATACTCCCAAAAATGCCGAGGCGTGGATCAGCTCTTTCAACGGAACCAGGCTCATCGTCCCAGATGAAGCGGCGGGCGTTTACTGGTTGAATGATTTTGGGCAGGCGGCGGATTCAGTCCGCGCATTGGCTGAGGGGCAGAAACTTCGCCCGCAATCTGCATTAAAAGCAGCCCCTGCGTGGACGTATGTCGCGTATATTTTGGCGGCGTTGTTTGCATGTCAACTGCTTATCATGCTTGCGTCGCTCGGTGTGTCATTGGTCACTGGTTTTTAATGATATACTTTTGAAAAATTTCCATTAAGTAAGGCGAGATATTATCTCGCCTTATGCATAAAAAATCACCATAATCGAGGGCGACACCCATGAAAGTTACGGTCCTTCAAGAAAATCTGGCACGCGGTTTGAGCATTGTTTCCCGCGCTGTTTCACCGCGCAGTACGCTCCCCGTTCTCTCCAACATTTTGATTGCAAGCGACGAAGGTCGGTTGCGGCTTTCAGCCACCAACCTTGAGTTGGGCATCACGTGCTGGATCGCGGCGCGGATTGACGAGGAAGGTTCGACGACCGTGCCTGCGCGGACATTCGCTGATTTGGTGAATACGCTGCCTGGCGACCAGGTGCAATTGACTCTGGATGCGAAGACGCAAAGTTTGCATATCAAGGGCGGTGCGTCAAACAATGATATTAAATGCATTGACGCGCAGGAATTCCCGCCTTTGCCTGTTCCTGAAATGGAAGGTGCGGTGCCGCTGAATGTGGTGGATTTCAAAGAGATGATCCATCAGGTGGCGTTTGCGGCCTCGACCGATGAATCCCGTCCGGTGCTGATGGGCGTGCTGATGAATGTTGAAAAAGACAATGTGACGATGGTGGCGGCTGACGGCTTCCGCCTTTCTGTCCGCAAGGCGCAGCTTTCACAGCCTGCTCCGCACCCGTTGAATGTGATTATCCCCGCCCGCGCCTTGAATGAATTGGCGCGTGTGGCTGGCGACAGCGAAGAACCCATTTACATGGTGGTTCCAAAAAACCGTGGACAGGTTCTCTTTCGCGTGAAAGATGTGGAAGTGGTTTCGCAGTTGATCGATGGCACGTTCCCCGATTATCAGCAGATCATTCCGCGCAATTACAAATCGCGCACTTTGGTTTCCACGGCGGCTTTGCTCAAGGCTTGCAAGCAGGCTGAGATCTTCGCCCGCGAAGGCTCGAACGTGGCGCGCTTTGATATCAAACAATCCAACGGTGATATGCAGCAGAGCGAAGTTGAAATTTCTGCCACATCTGAAGAGACTGGCAAGAACGAAACCATCGTCGAAGCCACCGTAGACGGCGGCGGCGTGTTGATCGCGTTTAATGTCAAATTCCTGCGCGAAGCATTGGAAGTTATCAAAACTCCAAACGTGGCTTTGGAAACATCCGCGGCAAATGCGCCGGGCGTCATCCGACCCGTGGGCGACGATAAATTCCTGCACGTCATCATGCCGATGCACTTGGGATAATGGCAAGTTGCAGGTTGCTAGTTTGAAAGTTGCAGGTTAATGTGAATCCGCTGGACAGCAAAATGTCTGGCGGATTTTTGTAATAGACCTCTTGATAGGTAGGGCGGGTTTTCAACCCGCCGTTCATCCAATTTCAAAGGGTGTCAGGCTAAAAGCCTGACCTACGATTGGCTTTTTACTTCTCACTTTTTACTTTTTACTTTCCCCAAAATAGGTGAACCATGTCCTCCACTCCAAAAGTATCAGTTGACAATGTATTGCGGATTTTTCTTGCAATCAACCAATATCCAATTTTGAGCAAGCGCATCCATTCGCGAATGCGAAAAGAATTGTACGCGCGCGGAATCATCACGAAGGAAAATCTCGACACCGAAACGCGCAAAAAAGCGATTGAGTCGCAGGTGCGCGAGGGGCTGCATAATCCGCTGGAGGAAGAGCAGGCAGATGTGTGGGAAACGCGCATTATGCGTATCCGCGATTCGCTGACTGATTTTTACTACGCCTACAACCTGCCCTACGATGAATTCGAAAAGCTCGTCCGCCAGTTGTTGACCGAGCACGGCAGCCCCGACACAGATTTCGTCTGGTTCAACCCCGAGCTCGCGCCGCAGGAAATGCTGTTTGAGCAGGCAGAGATGATCGAATCCATGCCGCCCGAAGAGCGCAAAAAATACGAGGCGCGGTTAAAGGAATTAAAAGTGGTGCTGATCCGCACGATGATCAGTGACCAGTTGAAATATATCAAGATCGCGCGTAAATGGTTTACAGTGGCAGATTTGAAGGATGTCCGCGCGCGCAAGATCGGCGGCGGAAAAGTGGGCGGCAAGGCGGCTGGCATGTTGCTCGCCATGCGCATCATCAAAGAGACCGCGCCCCCCGAGGTTTCTGAGCGGTTCAGGCTTCCTGTTTCCTACTATCTTGGCTCAGATGTTTACTATAATTTCCTGGCTTTCAATGGACTTATGCATTGGAACGATCAGAAATATAAAACCGATGATGAAATACGCGCAGAGCATCCCGCGCTGCGTACTGATTTCCAGCAGGGACAATTCCCCGTTGAGATCACAGAAAGCCTTGAACATGTTTTGCAGGAAGCAGGCGATAGACCGTTGATCGTCCGCTCTTCGAGTTTGCTGGAGGATAACTTCGGCACTTCCTTTGCTGGAAAATATGAAAGCACCTTTCTCCCCAATCAGGGCAGCTATGACGAAAAATATCTGGCGCTCACCCGCGCAATCACGTCGATCTACGCCAGCGTGTTGAATCCCGATGCGCTGTTGTACCGTCACCTCAAAGAACTCGCAGATTACGATGAGCGCATTGGCATTCTGATTCAATTTGTCGAAGGCGAAAAGCACGGGCGCTATTATTTTCCACACGCGGCGGGAGTCGCTTTCAGCCGCAACATGTACCGCTGGTCGCCGCAGATCAACCCTGAGGATGGATTTCTGCGCCTCGTGCTGGGACTCGGCACCCGCGCCGTCGACATGCTCGGCGATGACTACCCGCGTTTGGTTGCGCTCAGTCATCCGCGGCTGCATTCGTCGTCCGATGTCCGCACCATCAAAAGATATTCCCAGCAAAATGTGGACGTGATCGATATTGAAAATAACGCGTTCGTAACCGTCCCCGTCCACGAAGTGCTGGATGCAGATTTCCCGCCGCTGCGTTTTATTGCTCAAGTCCAGGAAGATGGCGACCTGATGCCGATCCGCTCGCGTCTTGCTTCACCCGAAAAAATGGTGGTCACATTTGATGGATTGCTGTCCCGTGTGCCTTTTGCTGCTTGCATGCGTACCGCGTTGAAACTGCTCGAGACCTATTACAAATCTCCAGTGGATACTGAATTTGCATTGGAAATTACTAACCCCGACGATCACCCCCAAGTGCAGATCACGCTTTTGCAATGCCGTCCGCAAAGCCATATTCAAGATGGCGCTGAGGTGCAAATCCCTGCTGACCTAAAGGAAGAGGATATTATCTTCTCAACGCAGTTGATGGTTCCGCAGGGCGCTGTGCAAAATATTCGCTACATTCTTTTCGTTCCATCGGAGGGATATTTCAGTCTCGCCACGCAAGCCGAAAGAACGCAATTGGAGCGCGCCATCGGTCAACTTAATGCTGCGCTAAAAGATGAAACCTATATCGCAGTGGGTCCTGGTCGTTGGGGAACCTCCACGCCTGATCTTGGTGTGCATGTCACATATAGCGACATCTACAATTCACACGCTTTGGTTGAGTTGGCGGGCGAGGAAATTGGCGCTTCACCTGAGCCGTCCTTCGGCACACATTTCTTTCAGGATTTAATGGAAGCAGATATTTATCCGCTTGGCGTTTTTCTTGACGACGAAAAGACAATTTTCAAACGTGAACTTTTTTACGATACACCCAACCGCCTAAGTGAATTTATCTCAGTGGATAATCCGCGTGTGATCAATGCCCTGCATTTGATTGCAGTCAGGGATTATCGCCGTAATCATCATCTCGATTTGATCATGGACGCCCAAAAGAGTTACGCCGTTGCGTTCCTCGTTGGCGAAGGCGAATCAGAACCCGAGGAATATGATGTTGTGAGAGGTCCTTCACCTTCAAGTTTTGAATAAAAATTATTACGTTTAAAAAGTAGGACTGTCTGAGAAAAAAAGACAGTCCTACTTTTTTATAATTTTATACAGAACATTTGTTCTATGTAAAATTTGAATTATTCTAATGGAAGTTCGACCTGTTTGTTGTTGACTTGCTCCACGACTGGAAGTTGTTTTGTCATTACGAGCCATGCAATGAATAGCCCCATGCCGATCCATGCAACTGGAGTTGCTACTGTTCCGCCTAAAGCCATGTTGAATCCAGGTTGAAAAAATATTACGGGCAATCCAGCGACAGCATTGAGGGAACCATGTGCAAGCGCCACAACCCAGGGACTCTTTGTGTTCAGATACAACCACGAAAGAATTGTTCCAAGCAAAACACAAAAGACGATCATCATAAACATGCCGAGGATTGGGTACCCCGGATAGTTAAGTCCCTGAGCAACCGCGGGCGCATGCCACACTCCCCAAATAATACCGCTGACGAGAATCGCTTTCCATTGACCAAGTGGCATAAGATGTGAAAGTAAAAATCCGCGCCAGCCCAATTCTTCGCCAAGTGCAAAAAGCATGTTGATGAAAGGCGCGAGCGTGAACGCAAATAAAACTTGAATGACGATGATTGCTTCAACAGGGATTGTATCTCCTCCCGCAGCAGAAGCCATTGCATCGTGCATCATCGTGAAATTCAGGTCCAGTTTAGCCATTCCAAAAAGCAGAGTGAGCAATCCTCCGATGACAGTTAATCCGATTGGTAAAATCCATGCCCATAAGTAAAACCGTTTTGGTCCGAGTGTATTCAACCGCAAACTCTTGAATGGTTGTTTCATGATGAATACAGTTGTGATGATCGCGGCGATGCCTGGTCCCCACATGGCGATAGCCCATAAGCCTTGCGTCATCAGTTGCTTGTTGGTTGCCTCCAATTCTCCGAAGAATAGTGGAGCCAAAAACAACGGCCACGAAATTAGAAATGTAATTCCTAAAAACCAAAGTAAAGATTTTCTTTCCATTTTTCTTTTCTCCTAAATTTTCAACGGCATGGATTTAAATCGTTTTGCGTGCGATACTTCCATTTTCGGGTCTTTTCAGCCGTTTTAGAATCCTTGTATGTTGGCGGAAACTTACGCGCTACTTTTAACAGAAGCCACTACAGAGGCTGTTTTTCAGGGCTTTTTACTGTTTCACGTGAAACGTTTACGCCTTCGTTTCGGCGCGATACAACACGTACGAATAGACCACGAGAAATAAACTGGACCCGATCAACGGAACGAACATCAGCAAGAACGCGATCATGCCACCAAAAACTCCGCCGATGATTGCGAATGCTCCTGACATCACGAACAAGATTGAGCCGAGTTGATGCGTCTTATCCCACACGCTGTCACTCGACAATGTCCACGGGGTGCGAATGCCGATGAAGAAGTTGCGCTTGGACTTTCTCAGCATAAATCCGATGGCTATGAAAAGCACGCCCATGAATGGCAGCATGGCGGAGCTCATTTTAAAACTCTGGTACCCAAGACTCCAGGCTAATGTCAGCCCGTGGATGTACAACATGAACGCTACGATCAATATAATGAAGAGGTTGAAACTCTCACGGAATTGTGCGATGTTTGCCTTGAGCGGGTCAATATTGGGAAGCACCAGGAACAGCACCAACATTCCCATCGTGATCAGCGGCATCAGGTACACCCCCCAGAACTTGGGCATGGTTCCATCCACCTCGTCGTTGATATTCCAATGTGAAGCCATTTGATCTGGAAGTTTATTCCACAGAGCCGCTCCTGCCAGCAAAGCCAGTGCAATCATTACAAGGGTAATTAGGGATGTGTTTTTTGTAGACATTTTATTTTCCTTTTGATTTGCGTTTCACGTGAAACTACTTCGTTTGAAGGTTGCCGGTTTGTAGGTTTTTCTGCAACTTGTAACCTCTGAACTTTGTATTCTTTCTTTGGTAAACTTCTGCGCCATCAATAGCGTGCCGCCAGAATTTATCGATTCCACGTCAGACGATGGAATGATCAACAACGACAAGATGTACCGAAAATCATGTTTCTGCGCTTGGCGGAATGCGCTGGTTGTCTTTCTTGTTTTTGGATCAGCCACTTAAATATTTTGACATTCTCTTGATTGACAATTATTCTTTGATAGGCGCTTCCTTGTTTAGCTTCAATTTGTCTCTAACCATCTGGCTGACTTCTCGCTCTGAGAAGCCCAACCGAAAAGCCTCTGCGATGAATCTCTGTGTGAGCGCCGCTAGTGATTCGTGTCTTAGCTTTTCGCTGACCATTGGTGGTGGCATCTCTGTGATGTAGGTGCCGCGTCCTTGCTGCGTGGATATGATCCGCGCCTCATTCAATATACGATAAGCACGCGCCACGGTGTTGAAGTTGACGCGTAAATCCGAGGCCAGCGCGCGCACCGTTGGCAACTGGTCGCCAGGCTTGATGATTTTATTTGCCACCTGGCTCTGTATTTGATTTACGATCTGGGTGTAGATTGGTAGCCCGGAATGAAAATCCAAGTGCAGGGTGAGTTTTTTCTCCGTCATAGATCATCCTTTTATTGTACTAATTGTATCATTGTAATAATTGTAGTCTTTAAGCAGACTTTGTCAAGACGCTTGTCTGCGCACGCCACAAAACAGAACAAAAATTCTGTTATACTTTGAGCGAATAATCAATCCCATATCTTTTACTGCGAGAAATAAAATGGCAAAAACACACACTCGTTATGTCTGTCAGCAATGTGGACGCATTGTCGCTTCTTACATGGGCAAATGCCCGCAATGCTCTGCGTTTAATAGCATGGTGGAAGAAGTCATTCACGAAGAACCCGTCAACAAGGGTCCGGCAAATGTTCGGGGTCTGAGCGGCCGCTCGCAGCCGCGTCCCATTAACGAGGTCGGGGGTGATGCGGAGGATCGAGTCCATTTGCCGATTGGTGAATTTTCGCGCGTCCTCGGCGGCGGAATTGTGCTGGGTTCAATCGTCTTGATCGGCGGCGACCCAGGCATTGGCAAATCTACATTGATGCTGCAAATGGCAATGGAAATGGCCAATACACAGCGGGTGTTGTACGTATCGGGCGAAGAGTCTGAGCGGCAGATCAAGATGCGTGCTGTGCGTTTATTGAACGACAAAAAAGAATTGCCGAAGAATCTTTTGCTGGTGACGGAAACAAATCTTGAAGTGATCCTGAATCACGTCAACGAATTAAAACCTGACCTGTTGATTGTGGACTCGATCCAGACGGTTTATTTATCTGCGTTGGATTCGTCGGCGGGGTCGGTTTCGCAGGTGCGCGAGTGCGCGTCACATCTGCGTGAGTTGGCGAAATCCAGCGGAGTTTCTGTTTTCCTGATCGGGCATGTGACCAAGGAAGGCGCGATTGCAGGCCCGCGGGTGTTGGAACATATTGTGGATACAGTTTTGTATCTTGAAGGCGATCGGTTTCAGGCCTATCGTTTGCTGCGTTCTGTGAAAAATCGTTTTGGAGCAACTGCCGAAGTGGGCGTGTTTGAAATGCGCGAGGGCGGACTTGTGGAAGTGACCAATCCATCAGAAGCATTTCTTGCGGAGCGGTTGGTCAATGCGGCGGGTTCAACCATTGCTGTGACCATGGAAGGCACGCGTCCCATCCTCGTTGAAATTCAGGGATTAACTTCCCCGACCCAATTTGGAAATGCGCGCCGCACACCGAATGGCATTGACTTCAATCGTTTGTTATTGATCTCGGCTGTATTGACTCGCCGCGTTGGATTAAAACTTTCAGAGCAGGATGTCTTCGTCAACGTGGTGGGCGGGATTCAAATTGACGAACCCGCCGCTGATCTTGCGATTGCGGCCGCGATTGCCTCTTCGTGGAAGGATGTTCCTGTGCGCGCCGAAGCCGTGTTGATCGGCGAGATCGGTTTGGCGGGTGAGTTGCGTATGCCGGGACAAATGGTGGCGCGTTTGCGTGAGGCGCAAAAACTGGGATTCAAAGTTGCGATTGTGCCAAAAGCCATTCGTCAGGGCGAGCCGTATCCAAAGGGAATTGAGATCATTGAAGTCAGGTCTTTGGATCAGGCTTTGAGCGCGGCGCTGAAGAAAGAAAAGTGAGATGCAAAACAGGGTAAAAGTGAGAAGTGAAATTCCGCCTTCGTAGAGATGAAGGAGGATTTTTTTGCAACCATTCCTTCCTTGGCCACGTATGTTTGCCAGAAGGAGAATTTTAAAATGAACATGAAATATATTTCAGCTTTTCTCGCTCTTGCGTTAGCCAGTATGGCCTGTGGATTTAATATCAACGTACCCCAAATGCCCACCCCCGGTGCCGATGTGACCGATGATATCTTAGTAAAAACTCCCAAGACCGATGATGTGAGTTTACGTCTTGCGTTTGGCGCGGGTGATATGAATTTGGCGCCCGGGGCGAGTCAGCTTGTGGAAGGTACAGCCACCTACAATTACGCTGCTTTCAAACCCGAAGTCAATATTGATGAGGGCAACGTGCAGATTCAAATGGGCGAGATCAAATCCATCCCATCTTTTGATAAGCTCAAAAATGAATGGGATTTAAAACTCGGCGACACGCCCATGGATTTGACGATTGAGTCTGGCGCGTACAGTGGAGTCTTTGAGTTTGGCGGACTTTCGCTCAATACCCTGACCATTAAAGATGGCGCGGCAAATGTGGAACTTGCGTTCTCTGATCCCAACCTGGTCGAGATGTCTACGTTTCGTTATGAGACTGGGGCTTCTGATGTGAAAATGACCGGACTTGCCAATGCCAATTTCAGCATCTTTGATTTCTCATCTGGCGCTGGTGATTACACTCTCGACTTCTCAGGCGATTTACAGCGCGATGCCACCATCAAACTCTCAAGCGGATTTAGCAATATCATTATCAGCATCCCCGAAGATGTTGATGCAGTGGTCACGGTGGATAGCGGCGCATCAAACGTCAGCGCCGGTTCGGGTTGGAGCAAAAACGGTGATGTGTACAAACAGAAAGGCGAGGGACCAACACTCACTTTTGTGATCGAGATTGGCGCAGGAAATGTGACGCTGACAAAGTAGAAGTTTGAATGAACCAAACCCATGTTAGCAAGTTGACGTGGGTTTTGATTTTAATCGGGTGGATTCTGCTTTTTGGACAGGATCAATTATCAGTTAGGTGGGGTGCGTTTTATCGCCGTAAAATCGAGCATCCAGATTTTATCCAGATAATTCGGAGCAAAAGGTCATAATTTATCTATGACCTCCATCACTTGCCTTGTACTGCATTGCACTATAAAATCGTGTATGTCGGTAGGAATTACCTGTTTTTATTCAAAGAGGTCAGAATGCAAATTACACGTCAAGCAGATTACGCCGTTCGAGCTGTACTTCACCTTGCCCGCAATGGTGACCAGCGCATTGCCACAAATATGATCGCGGAAGAACAACATATTCCGCCGTCGTTCCTTGCCAAGATCGTTTCACAATTATCCATTGCCGGACTTTTGCATACTTCACGCGGCGCGCGGGGTGGTGTGACGCTTGCGCGTGACCCCAAGGATATTTCACTGCTCGAAGTCGTTGAAGCGATTGACGGCCCCATTCAACTCAATGAGTGTGTCGGCGAAAATAGCACATGCTCTTTTGATGATTCTTGCCCCCTGCGCCCGGTCTGGTGTGAGGCGCATGAAGAATTGATAGCCAAATTAAAGGGCACAAACTTTGCCGCCATGCTGGCTAAGGATAAGGTTCCTGCCTAAGATTTTGAATTTCAAAAAGCCTCTCGGCTATAATAGCCGAGAGGCTTTTTAATTTCAACATCGAGGAAGATACATGAATAATAGACGAATAATTTTCATTGCTCTGATATTTTTGGCGACTATCGCAGCCTGTGCCATGCCGGGACTTTCAACCGCATCCGTGCCACAAACCGCCCCGACAGTGGATACCGGACGAATAGCCACGATGGTGGCTGAGACAGTTTCTGCGGCTATCGTGGAGACTGAGCAAGCTGCGCCGAAGCCCACTGCCACGGCTGTTTCCACCTCCACTTCAGCCGCCACGTTTACCGCCACTTCTACCGCCACGCTTGCGCCGACAGAGACACCCACACCTCAGGCTAGTCTATCTCAAAGCACGTTGACCAAGCAGGGAGACGGCTCAGTCCTTTTTGCGGATGCGCGCGCAGGCTATGAGATCAAACTCCCCGCAAGTTGGCTGACCGTTCGAATCAATGAAAAGGAATATCTGGATGCCTTTTCGTTGGAAGAAGCCGCCAACACGCATATTAAACAGGCTCTGCTCAGCGTTCAAATGGAAGACCCGAATATTTTTCGCTTGCTTGCGATTGATACAAAAGCGGCTCACATTCAAAATGAATTTGTGACCGATATGCGTTTTGTTTTGGACGAGAAAAAAAACATATCGCTGAGTTCAGATGTGGACTTGCAAGCCATTGCCCAAAACATATCTGCAACCGTCACAGTTTTTAGGTTTGAAGTGACTTCGGTCAAGATCATTACCTATGCCAATGGAATGCGATTTGGCGAGATCGAAGCCAGGTCATCTTTTCAAAACGCGGCTGGCGTTGAAGTGCCTATTTATCAAAAACAAATATTCTTCAACGCGAAAACTGGAACGCAGTCCATCGTCTTCACAACCGTGGCAGATTTGAAAGATACGCTTCTGCCAGTTTTTGATGCAATGATAGAGGCGATTAAGGTTGTTGGGAAGTAAAAAGGAGTCTAACCCATGTCCACATCTCGCGTAGTCCGCTCGCCGCGCGGCACACAATTGACCTGCAAGAACTGGCTCTCCGAAGCCGCCTATCGCATGATCCAAAACAACCTTGATCCCGAAGTGGCGGAGAAACCCGATGACCTCGTGGTCTACGGCGGACGGGGCAAAGCTGCCCGCAATTGGGAATCATTCGATGCCATCCTTGAGTCACTCAAGAATCTGGAAGAAGATGAAACCCTGCTCGTGCAATCGGGTAAGCCGGTTATCGTTTTCAAATCTCACAAAGATGCGCCAAAAGTTTTGATTGCAAATTCAAACCTCGTGCCGCATTGGGCAACCTGGGAAAAGTTTGACGAGCTGGATAAAAAAGGACTCATCATGTACGGGCAGATGACCGCCGGCTCGTGGATCTACATTGGTACGCAGGGAATTTTGCAAGGGACGTACGAAACCTTCGGCGCACTTGCCAAACTCAAGGGTTGGGATTCGCTGAAAGGGAAGTTTGTTTTAACCGCAGGTCTGGGCGGAATGGGCGGCGCACAGCCCTTATCCATCACCATGAATGAAGGCGTTGGTCTGGTCGTTGAAGTTGACCCCGAGCGCGCCGAGCGCCGCCGCGCCATTGGTTACATTGACATGGTCGTGGATAACCTCGAAGAAGCCATGACCCTCGTGGAAGAAAATGTAAAAAATAAAACCCCGCGTTCCATTGGTCTCATTGGCAATGCGGCAGATGTGTATTCAGAACTCTTCGCACGCGGAGTCATTCCCGATGTGGTCACAGACCAGACCTCGGCGCACGAAGCTTTGTTTTATGTGCCGTCTGGATTAAGTGTCACAGCCGCAAATCGACTGCGAATTGGAAATCCTGAAAAATATAAAAAGATGGCAATGGATTCCATGTCCACGCATGTCAAAGCCATGCTCGCATTTCAACGCGCCGGTGCGGAAGTTTTTGACTACGGCAACAATCTGCGCCAACAGGCTTTCAACAACGGCGTGAGCGATGCCTTTGAATTCCCTGGCTTCGTGCCGGCTTATATTCGTCCGCTGTTTTGCGAAGGCAAAGGTCCGTTCCGCTGGGTGGCGCTTTCTGGCGACCCCGAAGATATTTACACCACCGACAAAGCCATCATGGAACTCTTTCCCGACGATGCGCATCTGCATCGCTGGATGAAAATGGCGCGCGAGAAAATTCCGTTTCAAGGTCTGCCTTCGCGCATCTGCTGGCTGGGATATGGCGACCGCGCCAAAGCCGGCTTGATGTTCAACGAACTCGTGGCGAGCGGAAAAGTCAAAGCGCCCATCGTCATCGGGCGCGACCACCTCGACGCGGGTTCTGTCGCTTCGCCGAACCGCGAGACCGAAGCCATGAAAGACGGCTCAGACGCCATCTCAGATTGGGCAATTCTCAACGCGCTGATCAACGCTGTCGGCGGCGCCACGTGGGTTTCGTTCCATCATGGCGGCGGCGTGGGCATGGGCTACAGCCAGCACGCGGGTCAGGTCATCGTGGCCGATGGCACGCCTGAAGCCGCTCTCAGGCTTGAACGTGTCCTGACGACCGACCCAGGCATGGGCGTGGCGCGTCACGCAGATGCGGGTTATGAAATTGCCATTGACGCCGCTAAACGTCACGGGTTGAAAATGCCCATGCTGGGGAAATAATCCTGAACATGATTCGGCGCATTTTGATTTTGACTGTGCTGGGAATTTTTCTGCTGTCATGCGGATCTGCCGCCACGCCTGCCCCGCTGATGATTGATTCGCCCCCGACGGCAACTCCCAGCCCGAGCAGTACGCCGCCAGCCGCCACCGAAACTTCTTTGCCCACAGACACGCCGATGCCCTTGCCAAAATTTGAGCGTGTGCTGATCGTGAGTTTTGACGGCTTGCGCCCCGATGCCATTGCAGAAGCCGAGATGGAAACCGTGCTGTCGCTGATGCAAACGGGCGCGTACACGTTTGGCGCGCAAACTATCATGCCGAGTTCCACGCTGCCATCTCATGCTTCGATGCTGGTGGGGACGTGCCCCGAAAAACATATTGTGCGTTGGAATCAATATGTGCCCGAAAATGGATTCGCGATCGGCGCCGATCTTTTTGACCTGGCACATGCCGCCGGCTTGCGGACGGTGATGGTGGTGGGCAAGGAAAAACTGCGGCAGATCACTGAGCCAGCCAGCACAGATTATTTTGCATTCGTGGACGAGACCGATAAAATTAAAGATCAGTTCACGATCGAACAGATTGCCATTCAACAAATATTACAGGGCTTCAACTTGATGTTCGTTCATTTCCCCAGTGGTGATCTGGCGGGGCACGATCATGGCTGGATGTCATACAAGCAATTGAAAAAATATCATATTGACGACGAGTCGTTTGGTTACATTCTTGGTGCGTTAAAGAATCACGGCATGTACGAAAGCACGCTGGTCATTGTCACGGCCGACCACGGCGGACACGATACCACGCACGGCACGAACATGCTCGAAGACATGACCATCCCGTGGATTATCTCTGGCGCTGGGGTTCGTCCCATGCAATTGACGACGCAGGTTCTAACAACCGATACCGCCGCCACTGCGGCCTTCGCGCTGGGTTTACCCATTCCGCCTGAATGGGATGGTGTGCCTGTGACTGAGGCATTTGGTTTGCCGGTTGAAGCGCGGGAATGGCCGGTGTGCCAGTATTAAGCGGCTTGGGTTGGGAGCTTTGAAAACTATTTTTTAACCACAGATAGATACAGATAAAAAGGAGGTAGTGGTGTTGGGTAAGTGGTGGGTTTGTGTAGTAACGACTTCAGTCGTGTTTTTACGGCGCAAAAGCGACTGAAGTCGCCACTACGCGAAAAACATCACTTATACTGACTCACTACCAATCTATTCAAATCCTTTTTATCTGTGTTCATCTGTGGTGTTATTAAGTTGCTTTTTTTTCATTCCCATGTTTAAAGTGACCTGTGACTCGCGCCATTAATAACTGTGCTTGTTGAGTATTTGCCTGCTCAACGGCTATGATAAATTTTTCCGCCGCTTCGCCTTTGAGGATCACGATCTGTTTGCCGTGCCGTTGAATAAAAACTTTCCCGTCTTTTGTAGTTCGATAGGTGAAAGGCTGTTCCTCGAGTTTTCCGCGTTGATCAATTTCACTCATGAAAGACTGCCTGGAAAACTGCTTATGTCATGCAGGTCTGTTTCATCCAATTGATAGTTATTGACCTTTCGCATGTTATCTTTTCCCGTTAATTTTATCGGCGCATTTAAGACATCTTCTATTTTCGACCAGCCGGCTAGAATAACTTTTACAGACGCGGATGCGTCCAAAATTTGTTTCTCATCCAACAAACACCAAACGATTACATCGGCTTTCTTTTTTATCACTGTATATTGATCGACTGCGATACATCTCCCCAGGTCCTGCCAATAATTAAGGCTCCAGGTTTTCACTTCGAGGCGCGCAATTTTGTTGTACCTCTTAATTTTCACAACCAAATCAGCCAGATTTTCCCTGTCAGCAAAACGGAAGTGTGAATCCAGTTTCAACTTTTGGTCGAGCAGAAATGTTTCAACGGCGATCTCACCCAGCTTGCCTTTGAGGTGTGAATTCAGACGGTTGTTGTAATATCCCTGCTGACTTTCCCAGCGTTCAAAAGATGCGCGCGCAGTATCCGCCGCCCACTGGACATCTGCAACGGAGAGTTCGATTTCGGGCGTGTTTGTCATGGATACAATTATATGCCACGCAGTCAACTCGACCAGCAAGTTGATCGAGTCCAGAATCGTGATCCATCATTACTGCCTGACGACAACACGGCAGGGCGCGCCCGAAGTGGAGATCAACCTGAGCGGCAAAGCGAAAATCTCCCCGCCGCTTTTGACCTGCATGGCGGCGCGTTCATCCACGTTTTCAACCAGATATTTATCCGCCTCTGCCAGGGTGCGGTTGAAGTAAAAAATGTCCCGCCCGGAAATGCTGATGTCGTAAATGATGAGCCACACACGGCAGGGAAGCGCAAGCAGGGAGTTGAAGACATCTTCTGGAATTTCAACGCCGCCGCTGGATTTGAGAAAAAGAATTGGCTCCTGCTGATAGTCGAATTTACCTGCCCCGGTTCGCGCAATCTCGTCGAGATCGAGCAGGAAATATTTCCCCATCAATGCGTCCACCGGCAGCGCGCCGAGGTCTGCGCCGCCTTCCATAAAATGCGACGGTGCGTCAATGTGCGTGCCGCATTGGGTTCCAAGTGCAACACGGGATACTTTATAGCCCTGACTTTGCACCGTACACCAGGGTTCGATTAGCAAGGGCGGGTCGGAATAACCATCCTCTGCATAAATGTATAAATTCTCGTCGAGCAGTTTTGTCAGGTCTATGATTTGGGTGTCCATACGCATCTCATCATGATTTTTATAAACTTAATAGTTTGCTCAACTCCGCTTCCAGATCAACACGCGCGCGGATGGCGATGGGCGCAGCAAGATGACGCTCCAAAGTTTCCCTGCTTTTATCCTTCTCGTAATAATCGCGATACATCTGGACCAGGGAAATCGTTTCGCCTGTATATGCTTCCACGCGGACTTCATCCCCCGCTGTCGCAATTCCCTCTTTAATCACGCGGCAATATAAACCGGGACGTTCCGCTGCTCGAAAACGCTTTACGAATTTCGGGTCCTCCATGCGTTTTGCGAAGGTTGAGCATGGAATACGCGGCGCGGTGACTTGTAATGTAATCGCGCCAATATGTAGATAATCTCCGATGTTGAATTTTGCGCTTTCCAGTTCTGAAATGGTCAGGTTTTCGCCAAATGTACCTGCTTCAACGGTACGTCCCAGTTCTGTTGACCACCACTCGTAATCCTTCGTTCCATAAACATAGATCGCCTGGTCAGGTCCGCCGTGATGCTTGGGACTGCCAACAAAATCCTCTTTGATCCCAAGCGATGTGATCCGCACGGACTCATGAACTGGAAGTTTGTAAATTCCTGTTATTTCAAATTTGTCGCCGTTTTGTAGGGTTTGTTTTTGTCCGATATTGATGCTGGTTAATTTCATGTTGTATTCTCCTTTTGTTTCAGTGGACTAAAGTCCTTCCTCACAGTAAGTGAAAGCCGCCAAAGGCGACTCAGCCCGAATGGACTTCCATACTCTGAGGCAGGGATTTATCCCGACGAACCCCATCGAGTTGACTCATCATTAACCATACTCATTGATAATTGAAAGGATGCCTTCTTTGTCTAGTTCATGAAACACAGTAAAAAGACTTTGTAATACTGCTTGCATTCCGTCCCAGTCAGTTTTTGTGAGGAGTTCTTTGTTATTTTTACAATCAGACACTTTTTGTTTGAATCTTTTCTGAATCTCTTCTTTTGACATGATCTCGCCTTGGTATCTACTCAACTCGGGGACATATCCAGCCCATTGTACGGGGATCAAGTTTCCTGAAAAATCAACTAAAACATCTTTACCAAGATATAGTTCTATGCTTGCGGCAAGCCCATTAATATTCATCGAGACCAAGCCCGATGGACCAAGGGTTGGATAGTTTTTTAGAAAATCCATTTCAGGTAGCTGAATTATTTTGATGTTGGGTGGTATTTGAACAAACTTTAATCCACGTAATGCAGTGGCAGCAGCAGTATCGTTATCAAAAAAGGCAACGACTTTATTAACTATCCCAGTACCAGAAAATGCCTTCACAATATTTGCTAGATTCCCTGTTCCTCCTCCAACGCGCGCGCCTTCAAAATCCATAAAGGTGAAGTAATCGGCTAGATGAGGATAAAGTAACTGCAAAGACTCCGAAATAATCCAAGAATCTATACTGCCTTCTGTAAGAATAATGGTCTTTCTAGTTTCAGTCCAAAGTTTCACCAAGTCGTCATCTTGCGAATAATAACCACCCATTACAAGATCTGTTACATCATATATAAACTCATCAACCTCAGGAAGTATTTCCAGAGTCAGTCTTATTGCAATATTCAAATCTAAACCTGGGTAACCATACCAGCCACTTGGATTATCAAGCATGTAGCTTAACAGTGTTCCATCATATCCTTTTCGGTGCATCAAACGACTTGGCATTAAGTTTTCAGTATAAATTTTCCTTAAAGTCAATAACCAAGTATCTACGTCCATCATTTTTAGGAATTTGAGTGGCTCTAGAAATATTTCTCCTTGTTTTCTTTGAGACAACTCTTCATATTTCTCGATTTCTTTTACTATCGATTTCATAAATATGTCTCTTGATATATCAAGGGTGTAGCCATCAAGATGCAGTCTGTCACGAATGACTTTTACAGAAGCAGAATAATAAACAACATCTATTTCTTCATTGTCATCAAAATATTTCAACCAATGGCGTGATTGCAGTGGAATTTGGCTTTTCGTTCCCGAAAATTTATTTTTGTCTGAGGAACGAAAGAGTCGAATTATAGAAGGATCAATTTCGCCTTTGGTCGATCCCAAATAAAATGAACTTAACCAGCACTCAGCATAACTTCCCATGTTTTTTCTTTTGCGCCATCTCGACTTCTGAAATTATACCCTCCCCTTTCTCCCACCTCCCCATTCATCCAGTTGCCAAGCGGAAGAATCAGGGGCACAATAGAAACAAGCTACAATCAAAAAAAAAATTACCAATTACCAATTACCAATTACCAATTACCAATTACCAATTACTATTTACCACCCACTGGAGACTTCCCATGCACCGAGCCATGTTCACATCACTGCGTCAGGGCGACGAAAAGCCCAAGGTCACGAGAGAACTTTTATTGCGCGTGCTTGCGTACGCAAAACCGTATTGGTCGCATATCGGCGGCATGTTGTTGACCATCCTTGCTGGTTCAGCGTTGAGCGTGGTCACGCCGTTGATTTTCCGCCAGTTGATCGACAATATTCTGCCGAGCAAAGACCTGAACAAATTGGTGATGTTCGCATTCGCCCTGCTACTCGTGCCGTTGCTCAACGGCGGCATCAGCGTGATCCAGCGCAAATTAAACGCCACCGTCGGCGAAGGTGTGATCTACGACCTGCGCGTGGCGCTCTTTGTCCGCTTGCAAAGAATGAGTCTGCGCTTCTTCACCAACACCAAAGTCGGCGAACTGATGAGTCGGCTCAACAACGATGTGGTCGGCGCGCAGAATGCCATCAGCAACACCATCGTCGGCATCGCCACCAACCTGATCGAAGGCGCGGCAATCCTGCTCGTGATGCTCTCGCTTGAATGGAGGTTGACTCTCGGCAGTGTCTTTGTCCTGCCGTTGTTCTATTTGATTGCGCGCAAACTTGGTGATCGGCTGCGAGTCATCGCCCGCGAAGCCATGGACATCAACGCGCAGATGAACGCGCACATGAACGAGACGCTCAACATCGGCGGCGCGTTGCTTGTCAAATTATTCGGGCGCGCCACCGAAGAGGGCGACCGCTTCCGTCAACGGGCGGGCGGCGTGCGCGACATGGGCATCCAACGCGCGGTCATCGGCTCATCGTTTTTCGTCATGATCGGGCTGGTCAGCGCGGTCGGCACGGCGCTGGTCTACGGCTTCGGCGGCTGGCTCGTCATTCAGGATAAATTCACCGTCGGCACCATCGTCGCTTTTGGATCATATCTCGGCACGCTGTACGGCGCACTGCAAGGTCTCGCGGGCGCGCCCGTCGAATTCAGCACCAGCATGGTTTCCTTCGAACGCGTCTTCGAGATCATCGACCTGCCGCACGACATCGAAGAGAAAAAAGATGCCTTCGTTCTCAAGGACGCAAAAGGCGAACTCGCGTTTGAAAACATCGACTTCAAATATTCGATCAACGAAAATATCCTGCTCAGCGCGGTCAAACGTTATGGGAAGATGGAGGATGTGGGCGCAGTGTTTTCAGGAGGAAAGAAGACGGCGGACGATGGACCGAAGACCGCAGACGGTCAATCCGCGCCCGAGCCTGCTGCCACATCCCAGGCACGGGACGTGGCTTTGGAGGGAGTCTCCTTCACCGCCAAGCCTGGACAGTTGATCGCACTCGTCGGTCCGTCTGGCGCTGGAAAAACTACGCTGACCTATCTCATCCCGCGCCTGTACGATCCCACCAGCGGAGTCATCCGCATTGACGGTCACGACCTGCGCGATGTGACTCTCGACTCACTCGCCGCTGCAATTGGCATGGTGACACAGGAGACGCACCTCTTCCATGACTCCATCCGCACGAACCTGACCTACGCCAAAATGGACGCGACGCAAGCCGAGATCGAATCCGCTGCGCGTGCCGCCAACATCCACGACTTTGTGGCAGGCTTGCCAGATGGCTACGACACCATCGTCGGTGAACGTGGCTATCGCCTGAGCGGCGGCGAAAAACAACGCGTCGCCCTCGCCAGAGTTATCTTGAAGAACCCGCGCATTTTGGTTTTGGACGAAGCCACCAGTTCCCTCGACAGCGAATCCGAATCCCTGATTCAAGACGCGCTAAAACGAGTCATGGCAGGCAGAACCAGCATCGTCATCGCGCATAGACTCAGCACGATCCTTGCCGCTGATTTAATTTTGGTAATGGATCGAGGAAGAATCGTAGAACGAGGCACGCACGATGAACTCCTCGCCACAGGCGGACTGTACAGTCAATTGTATGAAACGCAGTTCAGAGGGGAAAGAATATAACCATTCCGTCATTGCGAGGGCGCTCTTGTTCTTCGCCCGAAGCAATCCACGACACACAAGCAAGATTGCTTCGTCGGGAAGAGCACCCTCCTCGCAATGACGAAAACATGGATCGAGGAAGAATCGTCGAGCGAGGCACGCACGATGAGTTGCTCGCCACAGGCGGACTGTACAGTCAGTTGTATGAAACTCAATTTCGAGGGGAACGGGTGTAAGCTTTTCCTCCTCCAAATCCGACATTGAAACACTTGGGATATCAACCCAAATTTTTATTGTCGGATTTGGGGGAGGTGCCCGAAGGGCGGAGGGGGCTATAGTTAATTATATAAACCGCAGTTTGTAAAAAACCAAGTCCCACTTTTTCTAACAAATACTGCTCCAAATCCATTGGAGCAGTGCTGAGATTCAGATTAAGGAGGATGATCAGCAACTTAATGCCATATCATATAATAAGTATTTGACAGTTTTATTTTTTAAGCGCTTTTACACTACCATTAAAAGTAGGTCGTTTTCGAGAATTACCTACTCTTACATTAATTTCTCTACTAATATGACGTGTTACGTCATTGATTTTTGTAAATTCTTCTCGGATTCTTTCAAGTTCACCAACTGCAACGCCCTTATCCATATCTATAGTATCTAATATTTCTTCTAACAGCTCTACATGCTCACCTAGAAATCTCACAGGATCTCGAAGTTCGTATTCCATTCTTTCCCTTTCATCATTTAAATTTGCCATACGAATAACTTCTCGAATATATTCAGGTGGCAATAAAATATCTGGAGAATTTAAGATTTTCTGTTGCCTTCGGGTAAGCTCTAGAATCTCTTCTAATATTAGGTTTTGAATATTATTTTTTTCTTCTGGTTTTGACACATTAACCATAGGGGGCTGTTGAGCTAATTTCGATAGTTGATCTTGCAATTGTGGATACCAAACTTCAAACACTTTCTTTAATCGGTTCTCATCTAATCGCTCATCCTCTGTTGCATTTTTATTAATTCCAATCATTAACTTTAAAATATCCTCTTGCTCTAAAATAGTAGATTGAAATTGTAAAAGAGGACCTTGGACCTCGGACCGTTTTATATTTAATAAAAAAGGTGAAACTTTAGATTTTTCTATAGTTTTCGATAATGCACCAGCCTCAAAATTCACCCACGGTGCATCAAGATTGTCTTTTGTAATACATAAAATACCATAAGTTGATGCTTCCAATTCTTTAGCAATATCTGTACTCCATCGAGTTCCTTTATCAATATCTTCCGATGAGACATATGGCTTTACGTATTGAAGTACTGAGGGAAGCCATTCCCTAAAAATCAGAGCTGTTTTGTGGCTTAAGTTTCCCGACCAACTTAGAAAAACCTTCATTAGTGTCCTCCAATTCAGAAATTTACTTGAATAATCAGATTTTATTTGCCATTACGCACATACTTAGCTTACTATTATTATCCACGTCAAGTTTACCGCTAAAACTATTCATAAACAATCTAATTTTTCATTTAATCAGAAATTAAAAACTTGAGCCGAATAAGTTCTAGTTACGAACTATAGAAAAACCCTGGCGGAGAGTTATATAGCGTCATGGGTTTATCTCCTTGTTGGAAATTATACTGCTTGAAGATGGTGAATTTTTGCTTGGTGCGCTTGACAAAATAAAACAAGGGCGACCCGTTTGAGATCGCCCTTGCCATTTCAAACAAATTCAAATCAACTCACTGGAGGCAGCGGAGTTACATCTCCACCCTGCGAGGTCAGCGCGGGCAAGGCTTTCAACTCTCGGTAGACCAGCGTCCACACGGTGGACGCGAATACCGTCTGCCAACTACCAAGCAGGAGCCAGGGCGAGAAGGCAACCGTGAAAAACAGCGGCAGCGCGAAGAGGGCACCGACGATCCACGGCAACCAGCCGCTGAGAAAGAGACTGGTCAATCCGCCCGCAAGAAGGACGGGGATGACCGCCACGAGAGCGCCAGCCACAGCCGTGACCAAAACCACAGGGATGCTCACGATGATGGCGATGATGGAAACAATCGCCCAGACAATACCCAGACCGATCATCACCAGCCACATGATGCCGACATTCTTCCAATTCTCGCGCGCCATTTGGAATCCACGGCTCAGTGATTCACGCACGCCGAGGTTCTCCAACGCACAGGCGCGCCAGAAGAAGTGCCGCAGCAATCCCAGAAAGATGCTGACAATCGCCACCACAAAGATGACCAGGAACAGAATAACGAGTGAAATGACAACGCTCACCATTCCAGCTTCTTTACTGCCCTGTGTGAAACTCATGAAGACCATGATTCCCAAACCGATCAGTAACAACATGGTGAGAATCATCGGCAGGTTCACCAGCAGGTTGATCAGAAACAGCCGCCAGGATGTGCGCGACCAGCCGATGCGGAAGCCCTGCTTGATGGTCATCTTCGACCCTGTGTTTTCATATTCATCCACCATGCGGATGACGGCAGTCTCGGCGATGTATCTCGCGACTGCCACGACAAGCCCCAAGATCATGCTAAACACGACGAAGATGACCGCGATCCAGATCAGGGTGGGCAAATCCTCTTTCGGAATTCCGACTTCGGACAAACCTTCATCGAATGCCTTTTGCATTTCCTGAGGGGCTTCTTTTAAGAACTGGGAGAAGTCTTCAGGGAGTGGCTGCTGGCTGCTCTGTGAGTCGTTGCTGGACCGGGAACTGTTGTTCGAGCCATTTCCATGCGAGCCTGCCCCCGCCAGAGCCAGGATCAAACCAAAGACCCATAATGCTCGATAACTCCACAGGATGTGCCAGGCACGTTTTAAGATTTTAATAGGATCCATTTTTTTCCTCTTTATATATTTATTCGTTCAAATTTAACTGTGGGCTGTTTCAGCCTTCGAGGAGTTGGCCGTGCTCCCGATGCCTCTGCCGCGTCCACCAGATTGCAATCCAACTCAGATACAGCAGGGCAATTGCCGCCTGCAAGATGATCTGAGGTAGTTTGTTTCTTGTAAAGGACTCTGTCAGTTCAGCCCATTGCAGGCTGTCCCCGCTCAGGAGTCCGAAGTCTCCGAGCCTTCCCGACCAAACCGCTCCATCGGATGAACCGATTGCCGCCCAAGTGGGAGCGCCGTTCAACAAGCCAAGCCTGTCTGCGGTCGAGATCACATCACCAACCACCTCAAAGGTGCCGATGAAAACCCAAAGCATCAGCAGGCTGACGGGGATCATCCACCAGCCCATCTCCTGCGCTTTGCGTTTCGTGGCTTTGGGCTGTTCATGCGGAAGGCGCAGGCTGACTTGCGATGCGAATCTCTCTGACGATATAAATTCAGGCGCGGGCACTTCGTGCAGCAGGCTGGAGACATTCTGCAAAGACTCCAACTCCGCCTGACATTCCTCGCATTCGGCAAGATGCTTTTCCACCTGATCAAGCCGTCCATTCTTCAGTTCATCATCCAGATAAGCGTTCAACCATTCTGTTACGTGGTTAGACATGTTCAGCCTCCATCAACACGATCCTCTGTCCTTCCAGTTTTTCCTTCAACACACGACGCGCATAATTCAAACGTGACATGACGGTGCCGAGCGGAATATCGAGCGCATCTGCGATCTCGCGATAGGAAAGCCCTTCGTACTCTTTCAGCACCAGCACCGCGCGGCTGGCATCTGGCAAGGACTGGATCGCCGCCTGCACCAGCGCAGTCCGCTCCTCCTGCAAGTAGATTCCTTCGGGACCAGGTTGCGGGTCGGCAAGTTGAAAATCATCCATGTCTCCCGGCAGGATACGCTTTTCCTTGCGAAGCATATCCGTTGCGGTGTTGAGCGCGATGCGATAGAGCCAGTTTCGCAGCGACGAATCCACGCGGAACGAACCCAAATGCGACCAGGCGCGGATGAAGGTCTCCTGTGCGGCATCTTCTGCGACCTGCACGTTGCCGCACATGCGGAAGATGACGTTCAACACACCCTGGGCATGGGTGCAGACCAATTCGCTGAACGCGTTTCGGTCGCCGCCCTGCGCCCTGATGACAAGCTCTGATTCACTTACTTCGAAACCGATGACCACGCCAGACATTCCTTTCTTGTTGTTGTCTTTCTAGAATATATACGCAGGTCGACTTATTTTTATTCGGAATCAAAAAATCTGACCGTGCTCGTTTTTGCAGGCAAAAAGGAAAAAATGTGCAACTCAAATGTCCCCAACAGGTTTATCTTGCGAAATATCGGCTTCCAGCTTTTCCCTGAAGTTACGGCATACAACTCCACAAGTAGATCGGGTGATCTGCCCAAAAATACTCACTGGACGAGAAATCAAAGCTGACCTGCGAGCTTTCAGGAAGAAAAGCAAACTGCAACTCCTGTAATTCGGCAGTGGCGGGAATATCAAAGCGCAGCCAGGCATCCACTTCCTGTCCCATGGACATGCTTGTATTCAAAGACGTGTAATCTGTATGATCTTTGCGGTGTCCATACGTTGGCTTGAACTCAGCGCTGTCATACAGCACACTGAAATGTTCAGCCGCTGGCAAAATCTGCTCGCTCTGACTGATGTTCTTGATCAGGATGTGAATCCAAATAAATTTTTGTCCCGCCGAAGGCTCCCGCTCGGAGCCATATTCTGTCAGGTAGCTGGTTGTGACCTCGGCTTCACTCATCACCACCTGGAGGTCATCGTAAACGATCATTTGACCGAGAGGCGCAGGTGTGGGCAGAGTTTTATTCTCCACGGCTGCCCGCGGAGTTGGTGAAGGAATGGAAGTAGGAACAACTGCATTACCTGTGGAAGAGCAGGAAGAGCAGGCAGTTACTGTCAATAATCCGAGTAAAAAACTCAGCACAAGTATCAATATTTTTGTCATATGAATTCACCTAAAATATTATAGCCCCAATTGCCGTGAGCATAATGTGCCCGGAAATCTTTAACAAAAAAAAGGACAGACTTTTTGTCCGTCCTTTTGGTGTAGGTTATGTGTGAACTTACCGCCAGTCGCTTAATTCGTCTTCAAGTGCTTCGATCAACTTGATATATTTCTCCGTCCCATCCTTCAAGCCGCCTTCAAATTTGATTTTGTCGACCTCTTCGGATAATTTATGTTCATCATCAATCGAGATGGTTTGTTCAAGCAGAGGGAAGATCAAACTTTTTAGGCGGTCAAGATGCTGGCGGATCGCGGATGTAAACTGGCTGGTTGCCCAGCCGACCTCAGAGCGTGCTATCTCATCCCCGGCCTGCCACTGTTTCGCGGCATTGATCAACAACTCAGCAGCCTCGTGGCTTTTCTCTTGGTCGCTGCGCATCGCGCCGATCGGTCCGCCTTCGGTTGGAAAACCGCCTTCTTCCAATACCTTGATCAGCAATTCTTCTTTTTTGAAGAAGCCATTTTCAATATAGTCTTGAATAAAACTGTGTGCTGAAATAAAAAAACTTGGACGGGCATATTTAGTGGTGCTTAAAACAACCGAGCCGTTGCCAAGTGCGGCGATAAAACGGCTGATATTTTCCTGATCGGGACGGAGATTCTTTGCAATACGCATATTATTCCCTGATTTCTTTTGAATTATTACTTTCCCTGAGTATATCATGCTCAAAAAAAGACGGAAATTGTGTCTATTCAATTTTCTCTAAAGTGCAACCTGCTGGGAATACCCATGCCCGTGCGCGGCGGTTTATAAAGCTATGATGCTTGTATGGGTGCTATAATGATAAACATACTTTCGTGAAATTTCCCCCCACTTTATTAGGAATATATATTCCAGAAGGATAAACCAATGCCAGCAGTTAATTATCAATACGAAAAGCGTAAAAAAGAATTAGACAAGAAAAAGAAGAAGGCTGAGAAAGACCGTGCTAAAGAGATTAAAAAAAATAGCAACAAGCCCAAGGAGACTCCGCCCCCTCCTGTTGCTCCTGAAAAGTAGAATGGCTTTGTAGCCGCGACTTCCTGCAAATTCTAAATTTGCAGGAAGTCGCGTTTTATGAACTGCAGAATTTATTTTCCATTGCCGAAATATAGAAGACGAGAATGTTGCGGCGCATGGATATATTTTATCCTTTTGTGTATAATCTTACGGTCAGCCCCGATAGTTCAATGGACAGAACAAAGCACTCCTAAGGCTTAGATGTAGGTCCGATTCCTACTCGGGGCACTGATATTTTTCAGAACATTAATCTTTTTCTAATCAAAATTTCTTGCAGGAATTAAGCCCTTGTAGTATTATTGACATTGATGACCGCTAGGGTGCCCCCCTCACCCTGGCGGTCATCATTTTAATTCGCATATTGAAAAGTTAATATGCAAACAAAAAAAACGCTCCAGCCGATATCGGCTGGAGCGTTTTCTATTTCTCACTTTTGACTATTTTGTTGATTTGATCGTTTGCCGTGCTGCCTGCAATAATTCATGCGCAGAACGCAGAGTCCCTTCGCCCACTTCGCCGAGCATTTGCGAAAGCTCAAGCAGACGAGGGTCGCCGTCCAGGGATTCAACGCGCGTGAGTGTGCGCCCATTATCAATAAGTTTTTGCACTTGATAATGTTGGTCGCCAAAGACAGCAAGCTGGGGGAGATGCGTGACACAAAAAACCTGATGTGTGCGCGAAAGATTCCAAAGCTTGTGACCCACCACCATGCCTACCCGTCCGCCGATGCCTTGATCAATTTCATCGAAGATGAGCGAGGGCACTTGATCGGCGGTCGCCAGTACGTTCTTTAAGCCAAGCATCAAACGGGATGTTTCACCGCCAGAGGCGATCTTTGCCAGCGGTTTGAGTCCTTCGCCGGGATTGGGCGCGATCAAGAACTCGACTCGGTCAAAGCCGTTTTGGTCGAAGGCGATGCGTGTGCCGTCAGGCAGGGGCGCGCCGTTTGCGTCTGGCTTGGTTTGGAAGTCAACACCGAACCGCGCGGATTGCATTTTTAGATCATTAAGTTCGGCTTCAATTCCTTTGCCCATTTTGATGGCAGCAGATTTGCGCTTTTCAGAAAGTACACCGCCTTGCTTGGCAATTTTTTCCAGTAGTTTTGCTTCCTGCATTTCAAGGTTATTAATACGGTCAGCCGCGCCTGTGATGGTTTCCAGTTGTTTGCGCGCGTCTGCGCCATAGGCGATGACAGCAGGAATATTGCCGCCATATTTGCGAGTCAGCGAGTGAAGCACATCCAGACGCTCTTCGACATCTTCAAGGCGCTTGGGATTGAATTCAATTTCTTCGAGATAATCGCGCAGTCCGTGAATGACATCCGAGATCGTGTCCAGCAGGAGTTCTGCCTGACTCGCCAGCTCTGCCTGGCCGGCGTCTATTTTTGCGAGGGTGGCTAAGGCTTGCGCGGCTTGACCCACCAGGTCGGTTGCGGCGGGGGTTTCGGGTGAGCCTTCGTCGAGCAGAGCCAGGGCTTCCTGTGCGTTTTGCGCAAGCGATTCTGCGTTGGCTAGGCGGTCGCGTTCTTTGCGCAACTCTTCATCTTCGCCCGTTTTCAATCTTGCGGATTCAATTTCTTCGGCTTGATAGGTCAGCATTTCAACGCGGCGGTCTGAATCAGATTGCGCTTTTCGCAGGTCGGTCAGTTCGCGGCGCAGATTTAACAGGGCGTGGTAAGTCTGGCGATAGTCGCCAAGGGGCTGATCCACTTCGGCGAAGCGATCAAGCAGGCCAAGGTGTGCGCGCGGATCGAGCAGGGATAAATGTTCCGCCTGCCCGTGGATATCAATCAACAGCGCGCCCAATTCCTTCAGCAATCCAACGTTCACTGTGCGCCCGTTGATGCGTGCCACACTGCGTCCCTCTTTGCGGACTTCGCGCATCAGAGTCACATAATTGGGATCATCCATCAGCTCTTCGCGATTGAGGATGAAATGCACCGCTTCTTTTTCCGGCCCTGAAAGTTGGAACACCGCTTCGACAAATGCGGCGTCTGAATCAGTTCGCACAAAAGTGGTATCCGCTTTGCCGCCAATCAACATGACCACGGCATCGAGGATGATGGATTTGCCCGCGCCCGTTTCACCCGTCAGGATGATTAACCCAGCGTCGAAGCGCAGATCGAGCTTGTCAATAATTGCAAAGTTTTGGATGTGGAGTTCGGTCAGCATAGGCTATTTAGATAATTGAATTCCAGAGAGTCTCGTGTAGACGAGCGGCACTGCAATAACCAG
This sequence comes from Candidatus Brevifilum fermentans, assembly GCA_945877125.1. Classification (GTDB taxonomy): domain Bacteria; phylum Chloroflexota; class Anaerolineae; order Anaerolineales; family Villigracilaceae; genus Villigracilis. The sequence continues at coordinate 45,006 of CAMCQT010000025.1, forward strand.
ATAAACAACTTGAAAGACGATCCCAAAAATATTCATGCTTAATATTTGAAATATCGCAATTGGCAATGCGCCGAGCACCATGCCTGCGATTACGGTAAGGAATAGCGAACGTGAGCGATGGCGGCGGGTGACGTACCGCACGCTTTCGGTAATTGTAGTCCCTGCGATGGGCGCGGCAGAAATAGCCAAAAACCAGCCGATGAAGCCGATGCCGCTGACTAATGTAATTAGAAACGCAGCCACCGCCGAAAGGAAGCCGGCTGTGAGAAAACCGAAAATATAATCGTTCCATTCAGAAGTATCAAAAGATTTCTGATGTGAGCGGACACAATCTTTGCATAGATAACCGGTGGGTGTGCGTTGCGCGCAGGAAGCGCAGATTGGCTTTTCACAACGTTTGCAGCGCAGGCTGGTTTCGCGGTCAGGGTGGGCGTAACAATAAGTTGCGGTAGATGTGGTTTCTGTGTCTGTCATCGTGGGAATCCTAAAGAGTTTTCGTTCATGTGCGCGGTGAGATTGCGATAGAAATAACCTGGGTCTCCAAAGCGGACAAATTGCGCGGTCACATCTGCGGCAGTTACATCAACGTGGTCGTCTTCCATCAACGGCGTTGGCAGTTGACCGTCCACGCTCAGGACTGAGTTGTCGCCTTTAACAACGATGTTGACCGAAGAGCCTTCTGATAAAACCACGGCGCGATCTACAGAGAGATGCGGCGCAATGGGTACGAGCAGAATATTGCGTAACTCAGGCGGCAGGATGGGTCCGCCCGCGGCGAGTGCGTATGCCGTTGACCCTGTGGCGGTGGCAGCGATCAACCCGTCTGCGATATAACTGGTCAGGCGGCGTCCGTCTACCGAAGCAGTCAAGCGGACAGGGCGCAGGTTTTGCCCGCGGGCAACGACAACTTCATTCAATGCGTTTGAACTGCCCAGGCTTTCACCTGCCCGGACGTGCTCAGCGCGCAGCATCATACGGTTCTCGATCCACGCTTCGCCGTTAAGTAATTTTTCAAAGTACTCACGCCATTCCTGACGTTCAATGTGCATTAAGAAACCCAACCGGCCAAGATTCACTCCGAGAATTGGCACTCCGCTCGGGGCGCATAAATGTCCCGCGCGCAATACGCTTCCGTCGCCGCCGACCGCAATGAGCATATCAAACTCGCCTTTTTTTACACGCTTGCGAAGCTCTCCGTCATTTAAAGAACCAAAGGGGGCATCCATGCCTTTTTCTTTTAGGAAGGCAGACATCGCTTCTGCTTCGGCAAAGGCTTCGGGCATTTTGGGGTAAGCCGTTACGACAGGTCGTTTTGGCAGAAATGAGTTGGACATGGGCGCAATTATAAGAGCAAAGGATGAAATCTGGTCAAAGGTTACAGGTTCGTGTGCAAGCAAAGGTTGTCAGGGAGAGGTAACCTCAGGTAGGATAGTTCGGGACCAACCAAACCAAACTACCCGAGGTTCAAAATGGAATATAACATTGAAAAGATAAACCAAATAGGCAAGATGTTGGCGGAAGTGATTGAAGAGGC
>CAMCQT010000026.1 GCA_945877125.1 Candidatus Brevifilum fermentans
AGTGTTTCCATCGGCAGACCTTCTTCGAGGATAAATCCAGCCGTCAGGTAGAGCGGTTTCGCGCCGAGCATTGCCACATCGTTGACCGTGCCGCAGACCGCCAGTTTGCCAATATCCCCGCCAGGAAAGAACAGCGGAAAGACGACATGCGCGTCGGTGCTGATAGCAAGATTGGCGTGCAAATTTGATTCCAGCCGCGCCGCGTCATCACCCGATTTCAAAGCAGGGTTATCGAACACAGCCATGAACGCCTTTTGAATCAACTGGTGACTCATCCGTCCGCCCGCGCCGTGTCCCATCACAATTTGTTCGCCATGCGGCAGTGGCGGAGCGCAGACCGCGCCTTCGATGTTGATTGTTTCGTCAGTCATAATTTACCTTCTGGAGTCCCGAAGTTCTACTTCGGGAAATATTTTGGGCAACCCGCAAGTAGAACTTGCGGACTCCAACTGTCAATAATCATCCATCATCTGTGCATCATCAACACAGGATAAAACCATTTTTTGAAATTTTGGCTCCGAATTCTCAAGAAAATATTTGTAACTTGAAAATAGATAATCTTCTGGATTCCGAGCCAGTCCATGCTTTACGGGATTCATTATGACATAAAGCATTCGCGCATAATATGACGTTTCACTTTTTATGCAAGTATCCCAATAGTTGTACCAAATTCTTCTGCCTGGCATTTGGTCAATTCGGTTTACAAATTTTGCATTGATGGAATGAACTCCTTGAATTAGTGCTTTCAGGGAAAACGCATTTTCTGGACTTCTGGCAACAAAGTGATAATGCTCTGGCATTACAGCCCATGCGCCCATTGACCATCCTAAAATTCGCGCCCGTTCAAGAAGTGTTTCGCAAAAATTGGCGCGCTTGGCATCGGTATCCAAAAGTGGTTTTTTATGGAGCGTAGCGCCCGTGACAATATAAATGGCGTTGGAAACAAACCAGTGGGGCGGGGTGTTCAAATGCGGTTTGTAAATATCCATTTTCATACCTTCTGGAGTCCCGAAGTTCTACTTCGGGATTTGCCTTATCCGTATACTGCCCGCAAGTAGAACTTGCGGACTCCGATTATCGTCCATATTTATAATACGCCGCGCAAGCCCCTTCCGATGAAACCATCGTCGCGCCAAGCGGATTTTCGGTGGTGCATTCTTTGCCAAACGCGGGGCAGTCGTGCGGTTTTTTTAGTCCCTGCAAAATTTGACCCGCGATACACAGCGATGATTCTTGCGTGTGGATGTCGCCCACGTTGAAACGCTTCTCGGCGTTGAACCCGTCAAACTCAGGGCGCAGACACCAACCGCTCATGGGAATCATGCCAATGCCGCGCCAGGTGCGGTCACATTCGCAAAACACTTTGTTGATTGCCGCCTGGGCAGGTTTCAAGCCGTCAAATGTCACCGCCCGTTGATAGGCGTTGGCGAGTTCAACTTTGCCTTCTTCCAACAATTGAACCGTTTTCAAAATTCCCTGCACGATGTCGAGCGGCTCAAAGCCAGTCACCACCATCGGGATTTTGAACTCATCCACCAGCGGCGGATATTCGTGATAACCCATCACCGCGTTGACGTGACCCGCCAGCAGAAATCCCTGCACGCGGTTGTGCGGCGAACCGAGAATTGCTTTCATGGCAGGCGGCACGCGGACATGCGAAACAAGCACGGAGAAATTTTTCAATCCGAGTCGTTGCGCGTGAATCACGCTCATCACATTGGCAGGCGCGGTGGTTTCAAATCCAATCGCAAAAAAGACAACCTGCTTGTCGGGATTTTTCTCTGCCAGCGTGACCGCGTCCAGCGGAGAATACACCACGCGCACGTCCCCGCCTTGCGCCTTGACCGAGAACAGGTCACGACCAGAACCGGGCACGCGCAGCATATCGCCGTACGAGCAGAAAATCACATTCGGCTGTGAGGCAATCGCCAGCGCCTTGTCAATCAACTCCAGCGGCGTGACACACACGGGACAGCCAGGTCCATGCACCAGTTCGATTTCAGGCGGCAGCAACTGGTCGATGCCGTGGCGCACAATCGCATGAGTCTGCCCGCCGCAGATTTCCATCAACGTCCACGGGCGCGTTATGGTTCGTCGAATCTCTTCGATGACGTTTTTCACCAGCGGCGCGCTACGATATTCGTCAACGTATTTCATGGCTGATAGCGCGGGATGCTTTGCACGGGTTCTTCGCCCAACTCTTCTTCCACGCAGCCAATCTGCCTCAGCAGTTCAAGCGTTTCCATCGCTTCAGATTCGCTCAAGACACTGATTGCAAACCCAACATGGATGATGCAATAATCGCCGACCTCTGCTTCTTCCACATAGTCCAAACAGGCTTCACGGAAAATTCCGCCAAAGTCTACTCTCGCCATGTGTAATCCGCCCTTCTCATATTTTTCAACAATTTTTCCAGGTACGCCTAAACACATTTTATCCTCGCATTTTTGAAACAATCATAATATTGATAAAGTAACTAGCCTTTTGCATTTTGAATGAGCCACTCGACCCATGCATCCAAGCCTTCGCCTGTGGTGCAGGAAAGTGGAAAGGTGGTGACGCCGGGGTTGAGGACTTGCACGCCCTGCTGGAAATAATCCATGCGGAAGTTGACATAGGGCAGCAAGTCAATTTTGTTGATGACCAGCGCGTCCACGCCGCGATAGGTGCCGGGATATTTGTACGGTTTGTCATCGCCTTCGGGGACAGATGCCACGAGGACGGTTTTGTGTGTGCCAAGTTTGAAGTTGGCGGGACAAACAAGGTTGCCAACATTTTCAACAATAAGCAAATCAAACTGGGTCAGGTCAATTTGTTCGAGTGCGCCGTACAGCATAACCGCGTCAAGGTGACAATCTCCGCCCGTGTTGATTTGGATGGCGGCGCCAGCGCCAGCGGCGGCGGCGCGGTCGGCGTCAATTGAGGTGGCGATGTCTCCGTCCACGGTTGCCACGCGCAATTTACCTTTCAGCAAAGGCAGTGTTTGTTCGATGAGTGAGGTCTTGCCCGCACCAGGCGAAGCCAGAATATTGATGGAAAAGACTCCAGCCGCGTCAATACGCGCGCGGTTGGTCTGCGCCAGTTTGTCGTTGGCGTTCATAATATTTTCTACAATGGGGATATTTTGGGTCATGGGAACTCCAATGGGAAAAGATGAAGGATGAAGGATGAAATTTACTAATCACCAATTACTAATCACGCTTTTTCATTCCACATCAATCGATTCCAGCGAAAACTCTTCGCCTTTGATAATCTTCGCACCGACGCCGTGACATTTTGGGCAGATCAATTCTTTATCGGTGGGATGATATTTCTCGAAACAGGTCATACACTGCAATTCGGCAGGCACACGGCGGAAGTGCAACGTGGCTTTTTCGGCAATCGTGTCTTTGGCGATAATCTCCCAGTAGAACTGGATCGAGTCGTCCACCATGCTGGCGAGCTCGCCCATGACGATGTGCAAATCAGTGATGCGTTTGGCGTTTGCTTTTTCCGCGTGTTGCAGGGAAATTTTTAGAAGGGATTCGGTAATGGGTAATTCATGCATGGGTGTATTATAAATTACTTAATCAATCCCCACTCACGCAGAACACGCTCGGCTCTCTCCAAAATTTGCGGGATGACGGCTTCGATCTCAGGACTCATGCCGTAGCCGATATTCATATCCACGGGCTGTGCGCCGACCAGATGCAGGTATTCGGGAAAGTGGTCGCGGATTTTGGCAATGCCGAGCACTTCCTGAAAGGTGATCTGGTGATCAGACATTTTGATATTTCGGTACAACGGAATTTCGTCTTTTTCCAGTTCCATCACTTGACCAGGCAGTGAAAAGCGCGAGATGACGGAGTCCAGCACCAGCAGATGTGAGGCTTCCTCGACCCAGGGCAGCAGGTTTAATCCCAGTGCACCGCCGTCTACAAATTCTACATCAGGGGCGAGGGTGGCAAGTTTTTTCTCAAGAACTTCAAGCGCGTGAACGCCAAGCCCTTCATCTTTGTTGAGCGTGTTGCCCAACCCCATTACAATTTTTCGTCCTGTGTTTTCAAGTTCCATGCCAGTCTCCGTAAACAAGGTTGAATTAGTTCAATCAGTTGAAGCCTTGCGGCGTGTTGCGTGTCCCGAAGGGGCGATTTTTCAAAACGAAACACGCAACACGGCATTACCTCAAATCAGTTGTAACGTACCCCAAGCATATCAGTGTTTTGCAGGTGCGTGCGGTGCAAAGATACTTCCGCTCCAGACGCCGATCAATGTATTCGCAGCAACGACCAGCCAGAGGATTAAGAGAAAGGTCAGCGTAGACAATCCGATCCACTGGAAAAATACGAGCGGAATCGCCTGAAACAACACGCCAGTCGCGACAGAAAATGCGCCGACGGGGAATACAAAAGCCCACCAACTGAGCGCAAAAGGCACGGGCGATTTTTGATGGACACCCAAAGTAACGACCACTGCCAGCAAAAACCAGAATAGCGCAAATCCCCAGAACATCACGCCAAGAGGCTTCGCGAGGAAGTTCAGTGTTTTTTCAATTTCAGGGGTTGCTTCAAAAAACAATGCAAGCGGCTTGGAGAACTTTAGGGCGAGAATTGTCAAAATGGAGGTGGGTGCAATTCCAACCCACAGGGTCGGCGCAAGATGCGCGGGCGGCATGGGATGAAAAATATAGCGGATGAAAACCAGCGACATGACAAGGATGAACAAGATGCTGCCGAACCCTGTGAAAATGAGACTGGTCATGAGATTGATCACGCCCCAGGTTGTTCCCTGAAAATGTGTCGCAAGGCTAATTCCCAGCACAGGAACCAGCAAAGCCGAAACGGGCGGGATCAGCCAGCCGAGCGTGGAAGTTTCCCACTGTACTTCTGACTTGTGAAAAAAGGTGTTGAGAATGGTCAGCGCAAAGATGAGAATTCCTACTGTGCCTATCACCCAAAGGATTTGCAGAATATTCCAAAGCAGGACTTCCGAGAGAAAGCCAGCGCCAATCTTTTCAAGTGCAATCGCAATAATCAACATGGAGATGGGCATGGTTGGAAAAAATGCCGCGGATACAGGATGGCTTAGATCATGGCGCACGTCAGCGGGAAATAAAAACCAGCGCAATGTCCACGGGACAATAAGAATCAAAAATAGCAAAATGGAGGCGAAAAGGAAGAAGGTTTCCAACGCTTTTGCAAATGGGAATACGCTTTGAAATACAAAGAGTGCAACGACAATGACGGCTGTTCCCATAACAGAAGCGAACCAGCCTGGAGCAAATGTTTTTACAATTGAAGTTTTTGGGGGAATGGAAGATGAATTCATAACAATGTTACCAATAGGATTTACAGAATATGTTTTGACCAATAAAAATGAGAGAGTGACCTCCGATGTTTTAAGTCGGAGGTCACTATTTTATTTATGCTTCTAGCTTATGCAGACGTTCATGCCAGTGGCGGTTTCGCCGAGGTCGTTTCCGTCCGCGTCCACCATGTGGATGGCGCAAGCCATGCATGGGTCAAATGAGTGGATGGTGCGCAAAATTTCCAGCGGCCATTCGGGCTTGGCAAGCGGTGTGCCGACCAAGGCCATCTCGTAGGGTCCAGCCTGTTCCTTGTGATCGCGCGGAGAGGCGTTCCAGGTGGTCGGGACGACCATCTGGTAGTTTTCGATCTTGCCGTTGTCGATGACAACCCAATGACCGAGTGCGCCGCGTGGGGCTTCCATGAAGCCAAAGCCTTCGGCATGAGAAGGCCAGGTGGTCGGCTCCCATTTGTCGCCGTTGAAGGTCTTGGTGTCGCCAGCCTTGATCGTGTCAATTAACTCGTTGTAATTCTTGAGCATTTCATCAGCAAAGACAACGGTCTCGATTCCGCGTGCGGCGGTGCGTCCGAGGGTGGAGAAGACGGCTTCGAGAGGAGCGCCAAGCTGCTTGAGGACAAAGTTGGTCAAGTCTTGAGTCTGCTTGTGACCACTGGCATACATGACGAGCACGCGCGCCAGCGGACCGACTTCCATGGGGGTATCTGCCCAACGGGGAGATTTGAGCCACGAATATTTCTGCTCGACTTCCAGTTGTTCGTAGGGCGGCTTGGGCCCTGTGAAGTTGAACTTGGTTTCACCCTTGAACGGATGCAAACCTTCCTTGTCGCCGACGCTCTGCTCGTACCATGAGTGAGCAACAAACTCTTTCATCATGTCGAAGTCATTTGGATTGGGTTCTTCGATGTGAGATAGATCTCGGTTCATGATGACTGCGCGCGGCACAACAAATTTCGAGGTGTCTTTGATGTCCGTGCCGGGCAACTCGCCCCAGGTCAGGAAGTTTCCGACGCCTTCGCCGAGTCCGGCATATTCCAAATAGTAGGGCGCAATCGCCAACAAGTCAGGAATGTAAACTTGATTCACGAATTGGATCATGCGATCAATGCTGTCTTTGATGATGGAAAGACGTTCGGCGTTGAGCGCGGTGTCGCTGTTGAGGTCAATCGGCATGGGCACGCCGCCGACGACGAAGTTCGGGTGCGGATTCTTGCCGCCAAAGATGGTGTGAATCTTGGTGAAGGTCTTCTGCGCTTCGAGTGCTTCGAGGTAATGCGCCACTGCCAACAAATTGATTTCAGGCGGCAGTTTGTATGCGGGATGTCCCCAATAGGCATTCGCAAAAATGGAGAGTTGTCCGCTTTCGGCGATGCCCTTCACTTTGTTCTGCACATCTTTGAAATACGCGGGGGAGGAATTCGCCCACGGGGAGATGCTCTGCTGAATAGCAGAGGTCGCTGTCGGGTCGGCTTGCAGCGCGTTCACAACATCCACCCAATCCAACGCGTGCAGGTGATAGAAGTGCATCACATGATCGTGGACATATTGCTGGGTAATCATCAAATTGCGGATGAGGTTCGCAGCCTTGGGAATCGGGATGTTCAGCGCATCTTCCACCGAGCGGATGGATGCGAAAGAATGGACGGTGGTGCAGACGCCGCAGGTGCGCTGAGCAAATGCCCAGGCGTCACGCGGGTCGCGTCCCTTCAAAATAATTTCGATACCGCGCACCATCGTACCAGCGGAATATGCCTTGCTGATTTTATTCTCGGCATCGAGTTCGGCTTCGATGCGAAGATGTCCTTCGATGCGGGTAATGGGGTCAACAACAATTCTTTGTGCCATGTTTTATCTCCTACTCTTCCAACGCGTCGGCGACCATCTGAGATAGTCCAGCGACTTTCCAGTCAAGTTTGAAGTGGTCAACGCCGTCTGTAAACTGCAAGCGGCAGTTGGAACAAGTCATTGCAACTGTCTTCGCGCTGACCGTGTTCACCTGATCGATCTTCAATTCAAACGAAGCATAGCGGACGGGGTCTGCGGCTTTGACCGCAATCACGCCGCCACCGCCGCCGCAACAAACAGACTCTTCGCGGTTGGGTGTCATTTCGATGAAGGCATCGGGAGCCAGCACTTTGAGAATGTCACGCGGTTCCTGGATGTGCCCACCCTTGCGTTGAATCTTGCAGGCATCGTGGAAGGTGATCTTGCCGCCGTCATTGAAGAAGCCAGGCTTGATCTTGATTCGTCCACTGCCGATCAGCTCACCCAACACACCCGTGATGTGGATCACTTCAAAATTACTTGCTTCGGGAATCCAGTTAGCGGCGTGCCAGCGCAGGGCATCATAAGCATGTCCGCACTCGGTTACTACGATGCGCTTGACACCCAAATCCTTTGCGCCGTCGAGCACGCGGTTGAGGAATAATTTAGTGTGTTCTTCACTGCCTTCGTAGAAACCAAAGTTGACGATTTCACGCGCCTTGCTGCTGACTGTCCATTTTTCGCCAGCTTTGTTGAGAACTTTCGCAATCGCGGCAACGTTGGCGGGGAACTTCATCACTTCGATGGAGGAGAAAACGACCAGCGTGGTCGCGCCCTTCACATCGCGCGGAATTTCAACTTCCCATTCGTCAGCAACCCATTCAAGGCGTTGATCCCAGACCTTGTCGGTCATGCCGAGCGGAGAGCCTTCGTCAACCTGTTTGGTGACGGCAGCTGCCAGATCAGCAGGAATGGCTCCCGCCGCGGCGAGACCCGCGCGCATTCCGTGCAACAGCGAGCCGATGTCAATTCCCATTGGGCAGACCATCGAACACTTATTGCAAACGGTGCAGGCTTCATAATTGAGTTCGCCCCAGTGAGCGATCTCTTCATCGGTGATGGGCTTATCCAAACCTAAAGAAAGTTTAATTCCGCCGACCAAGGTGAAGCGTTGTTCGTAGGCGCGGCGCAGGAGTTCCATCTTCCAGACGGGCGCGTATTCGGGATTGCCAGTTGCCTGGTAGAAGTGACAGGCTTCGGCGCACATGCCGCAGCGGGTGCAGGATTCCAGTTGAGCAGCGACCCAACTGCCGGTTTCATGTACGAAGGCTTCCATTGCTTTTTCAGTTGTAGACATCATTCACCTCCTATACAGCCACGCCGCGCTTGCCAAATTCCTGACCGTGAATGGCGCGCGAGAAGAAGTAAAACACAAAATGAGAGAGACGGCTCAACGGAATCCAGATCATCAGCACGTCCACTGTAATCATGTGACGGGTAAAAAGCGATTCATAGGAGCCGCCGATGTGATGGGTCATCATGTAGCCTGTGATCATCGGCAGGAAAACAAACAACCATGCGAGGTATTCAGCAGGTCCCGAAATTAGCTTCATTACGGGATGGATCATGCGGTTGACCAGCAAGATCAACATGGCAATGATTCCAGTCGCCGCCATAAAGTCTACAATCGGCAGGGGCAGGGTTGCCCACTGAACACCCACCAGACTCTTCGTGACCAGCATGTGAGGTGTGCCTAAAATAATCACAACGAACAGGCTAAGGTGGAACAGTCCGCCGCCGATGTAGATCAACGGGTTGCGGGTGAAGGTGTTCTTTACCCAGGGGATGAAGGGCCAGATGAGGACGCCCTTCAAAAAGGTCATGAATACGCCTTTGGCTTGGCTTCCTTTGTTGGGAACGCGATTTTTGCTCCACCCGAGGCTGATCACACTAAACAGGCGATACGCCAGCCCAAAGAGCATGAACAACAGCGCAAAGTAAAAGAAGGGACCGCGCGCAAATTCGAGAACGGTTTGTTGGTTCATTTCGAACCTCCTTTTTTAGCTTTCTTCTTGGATTGGTTAACCAGCGCCGTGCCAATTCCCAGCGCCGCGCCTACGCCCACAGCCGCGCCAACTACCGCGACGGTTGGCTTATCCAACGGAGTAGACTGACCCTGATAGAATCCGCCGCCATCCCAGAAATTCGGCTCAGAACAACCGAGGCAGGGGTGACCCGATTGGATCGGGAAGGACAGACCTTGATCCCATTTGATGGTCGCGCAGGCATTGTAGGGTGTAGGACCTTTGCAGCCCAGTTTGTACAAGCAATAACCTTCGCGCGCGCCTTCATCATCAAAGGAGAGCGCGAACTTGCCCGCTTCGTAGAACGGACGGCGCAGACAACGATCGTGAACGGTCTTGCCGTAGAAGGTCTTGGGGCGATTGAGATTATCGAGTTCGGGGAGTGTGCCGAAGATGGCGAAGTGAGCGATCGTGCCAGTTGTGGCTTCAGGAATGGCAGGGCAGCCAGAGATGTTGACGACTGCCTTGTCGGTGATGAGTTCCCAAACGCCTTTGGCGCCCGTTGGGTTTGGCTTGGCTTTTGGAAGTCCGCCATACGCCGCGCAGTTTCCAACCGCAATGATCGCCGCCGCGCCAGCCGCCGCTTCTTTCAAATGGTCAATAGCGGTACGTCCGCCGATGACGCAGTACGCGCCGTCATTGTCGGTTGGGATGCTGCCCTCCACTACGAGAATGTATTGCCCCGCGTATTTCTTCATCGCGTCTTGTTTGGCTTGCTCAATCTGATAGCCAGCCGCCGCAGAAAGGGTTTCGTGATATTCAATGGTGAGCGTATTGAGTACCAAATTTTCCAAACTGGGCGAAACACTGCGCGAGACGGCTTCAGTACAACCTGTGCAATCTTGGAATTCAAGCCAGATGACGGGCAGACGCTGCTTGGTCTCAAGTGCGTGCAAAATATTCTGCTCTATTTGTGAGCCACGCGCTGGTGTGCCAAGGGCAGCTGGTAATCCACTCTGTTCCAAGGGCGGAAGTTGCATTCCCATGGCAGCAGCCAATAAGCCGCCGAGTTTCAAGAAATCGCGTCTTGAAACTCCCTTATCGGCAAGACCTTTTTTAATCGTTTCTTCGGACATATTCTCCTCCAAAAAATTTAGGTTACGTTACAAGCGTGACCTATTATGATTATGAACAGGAAATATTATCGGCTTCCAGCTTGGCTTGATAGGCGGCGATGCCGTCAGCGCCAGTTGCGAGGGAGCCTTTATCGGCATCCCAATTGGCAGGTTTTATCTCAGCGATCCAGCCTTCGCCGTAGGGATCACGCGAAACGAAGTTCGGATCGGCGGCTAATTTTTCGTTGCCACGAATCAAGACGCCAGTCACTGGGGCGGGGACGGGTCCAACAAATTTGCTGCTTTCAACAGTAGCCAGGCTTTTGCCTTGCGCAATTTCCTGTCCGATGTTCTTGGCTTTGAAAGTGACACCCGCCAGATTGGAACCAGCCAGTTTGGCGGCAACAGCCGTCATGCCGACGCGAAGCGTTCCGTCTTCCATCGGTTTCGCCCAGACATGTTTGTCGATCAAGTAGTACAAATCTTCGGGGAGGTTGCAGCCTCTTACTTCAGTCATGATTAGCTCCTTTTGTTCGGAGTCCAAAAGTTCTACTTTTGGACTTTTGCGGAAGTAAAACTTCCGCACTCCGTAAAAAATTTAGAAAGTCATCGTAGTCTTGGCGTCTTCAGCCAATTGCCACATGTAAGCGCCGCCGACCATCTTGATGCCGTCAATCAGATCTTCGGTCGTCATGTCGTGTAGTTCCATAGAAGCGGTGCAGGCTGTGAATTTCACGCCCGCATCCAGCGCATCCTGAATGAATCCGCTGACGGGTTTTCCGCCCGCTTTGGGGAAGACGGTATCAGCCATGCCTTTTTTAAGCAAAAGCGTACCGTCAATGGTGAAGAACATGGTCACTTCATATTCCATCGCCGCGGCAAGCGTGGCAAAGAAGAAGGGAGTGGCACAGCGGCGCGGGGTATCGGGTCCGCTGGTCATTACAATGAGAATTTTATCGTCAGCCATTTTAGAATCTCCTATTTATTTTTTGTCAAAAAACCTAAACACGAAGGGCACTACGTACACAAAGGAGAAGGCGAGTCTTGATTACGTAGGTTTTCCTTTGTGACCTTCGTGTCCTTTGTGTTTGAAGGTTTTAGAATGTCAGGGCAACTGCATCGTCAGCGGCAAATTCAATGAAAGCAGCCGCGCCAGCGACTTCAACGCCGTCAATCAAATCTTCTTTTTTGATGCCCATCACATCCATGCTCATCTGACATGCAATGATGCGTACGCCGCTTTCGACAGCGATTTCAAGCAATTCGCTGAGTTTGGCAACATTGGCTTTTTTCATCCAGCCGTTCATCATGTTGGTTGCGACGGCAGTCATGCCGGGCAACATGCCAATGATGTTGGGAACGGAAATGCCAGGAATTGGCTGAGGCATGGCCGGGTTTGCAATTGGTGAAACTTGCAATTTATCGGCGTTGCCTTTTTTGATGATTTCCAAACCGTAGAAGGTGAAGAAAATTGCGACTTCCATGTCCATTGCGACTGCCGCGGTGGCGAGGATCAGAGGCGGGTAGCCCGCATCCAGAGTGCCGTGGGTTGAGATAATTGCCATTCGTTTTGCCATTTAAGACTCCTTATTAATAAATAAGCACATTGGTTGCTTCTGTGCATTCTTTGACAAAAGTAGCCGCATTCACGACAACTGCGCCTTTGATAAACTCTTTCTCTGGGTCTATTTGACGTGATTTGACACAAGGGCCGCAAACCAGCAGTTTGCCGCCGTTCTCAAGGTAGATATCCAACAACTCTTTGAGCGGAGGAAAGCCAGCGGCGAATACGTGCTGGGCAATGCCTTCACGAATTAGCAATACGCCGCTTGCCTGAAAACCAAGCACAACTTCCACATCAGATGCCTGGGCAGCAGTTGCCATCACAAAGGGAATGGTGGCGCGTTCCGGATCTTCGGGTCCGTGGGTACACATCAAAATCAGTTTTTCAGTTTTTTCGGTCATGGTTATTCCTTTCCTATGAAAACAAGACAAATCCAGTCAGGGTTAGGCAGATTACAGTGCAATAAAAAAAGTCTGCCAAGCGGCAGACTTTTTTTATTTGGTTCTCTTGATGTAGAAGGTGAATTTCCCAGCATCTTCTTCGTGCCCAACCAGTTCGTGACCGGTCTTGGAAGTCCATGCCTGAATGTCGGGCAATGACCCCGGGTCGGTTGCGATCATCTTGAGTACCTGTCCAAGCTGCATACCATCCACAGCCTTTTTGGTTTTCAGGATTGGCATTGGGCAAGCGAGACCACTACAATCGAGTTCTTGATCAAAATTGAAAGCCATTTTATTCTCCTTGATATTTTATTGATTTAACGCACTCATCTCGGCAATTTGCCGTAAACGACCCATAAGATTGACACGCTCGGAGCTGATTTGTTCGAATGTGCCTGCAACGCGCTCCAGCCACCCGCTGATCTGTGAAATCTTGCGATCATTGAGTGTGGAGATTTGTTTTGAAGCCTGGAGCAGTAAGTCTTCACTGATGCGATATTTTTGAGCCAACGCACGAATCCGCTGGTTTTCCTCGTGTGCATCTGGCTCCTGCACATAAAACTGACCGGCGATCAAAATGGCGATTAACTCACCTTGAACTTCGATGCGCGCACGGGCATATTGCAAGCCAGCGTGGCAGGTTGTGAATTCCGGCGACTCATCTTTCTGGCTGACCAGCTTGCGCCATGATTCGTTGCAAGCCGCACGCCCCTCGTCGCTGCCGATAATCAATTTGCAAAAATCGCATGAATTGCTAACGCGGGTCAGGGCGTTTCCATCTTTGTCCGCAGTAACCGCGCCAACCTCGGCAACTTCTGCAAACACATCCTGCATAGGCTGGACGCAGTGCAAGGGCAATGTATTTTTGGGCAGTGGAGCATCTGTTTCGCTCACTCGTGTAGTCCCTGTGAGAATATCATTTACTTCACGCGCGCCAAAACGCCAATGTTGACCGACTTTCACGCCCGCCAAACGCCCATCTTTGAGCATTCGATAAATCGTGGTGCGGTCTACATTCAGTAAATCTTGAACTTGCTTTGCGGTAAGGAGGTTGTCCATGTTTTGTCTGTTTTTGCATTAGTCTGCTATGGTTTGCAATAGTCTGCTATTGTTCGCTATAGTATAGTTAAGCAGAACAATGTACAACAGTGCCATTTGTCACGCCTAGCGCAACAAATGTAATAAAAATATAGTCACTCATGTGTATAGAGTGTGCACGCTGGATATCAGGGCTTTCTCAAAACCAGAAACCTTTAACTCAATCGGAAAATTCGCGCTTCAAAAATAGTAAAATCACCATATGATCAATATCCTCCCCATTCAACCGCATCAAATCACAGATGCCAAATATGTCATCTCGGCTGTTGCCCAACGCATCTTCGTGCCTGAAAAAACGGTGCAGGATTTCTACGACATTCTGGAAGAAGAAGGCGAGCTAAATGACGTGGATAATTTTCAACAAGCCTACGTTGAAGACCGCGGATTATTCCTCGTGGTACTGGACGACAATCAACTGGTCGGCACAGGCGCACTCAAAAAGTTGGATGAAAATATCGCCGAGCTAAAACGGCTCTGGCTGCTCGAAGAATATCACGGACAAAAGATCGGCTATCAGGTGGTCTCACATCTGCTCGATTTTGCGCGCACGCATGGCTATAAAAAAGTCCGCTTGCAGACCGGTGAAACACAGGAGCGCGCCCTTCGTTTTTATACGCGGCTTGGGTTTTATAAAATTCCCAGTTACCGCAAAAGCATGGACAACGTTTCAATGGAACTAGAACTCGCGGGAACATAACCGAAGCCAGCGCGTCCTTATTTTAGGAGAACCCATGAACACACTTACCCTCAAAATATTTTCACTTATCCTCGCGCTCAGCATCACCCTCGCCGCCTGCACACCATCAGCATCGCTGAGTATGTCCAAATCAGGCAAAAGCCGCGTGACAAATCCGACAATTGACAAAGACAGCATCAGCAATTTAGTCGATGGGAACAACGCCTTCGCCCTGGAGATGTACAACTCGCTTCGCGCCGAAACCGGAAATTTGATCCTGTCTCCGTATAGCATTTCCCTCGCCTTAGCCATGACCTACGCCGGCGCACGCGGCGAGACAGAATCTCAGATGGCGCAGGTTTTGCACTTCGCCCCACAAGACCAACTGCATCCATCATTTAATGCGCTTGACCTCGCACTCGAAAAAGACCCCGCCAATTTGAGCAAAGACCAACAGCCGCTGAAACTCAACATTGCCAACGCCGTCTGGTCTGAGCAGACTTATCCATTCCAAGCGGACTTTCTCGATACCATCGCGCTCAACTACGGCGCGGGAATTCATCTGGCAGATTTCATCCACCAAGCCGAGCCTGCGCGCAAGGAAATCAACAATTGGGTCAGCGATAAAACCGAAGATAAGATTAACGACCTGCTTCAACAAGGCTCTGTCGGATCGGATACACGCATGGTACTGGTCAACGCCATTTATTTCAAAGCAGACTGGCTAACTCAATTCGACGCCAACTCAACCGGCGACGCGCCCTTTTATTTGAGCGACGGCACACAAGTCACAGCCAAGATGATGAATGCAGGCGTGTACGTTCCATACTTGCAAGGCAGCGGCTACCAAGCCGTGGAACTTGCCTATGTCGGCGAAACCGCCGCCATGGACATCATCGTTCCAGACACGGGCAGTTTTGAAGCCTTTGATTCATCTTTCAGCAAGGAAACACTCGATCAAATTCTCAGCAGAATGCAACCCACTTCTGTGGCGCTTGGCTTGCCAAAATTTGAATTCACCAAAGATTTTGGCTTATCCAACACGCTCGCAAGTTTAGGTATGACCAACGCCTTCGACCCCAACCTCGCCGATTTCTCAGGCATGACCGGCAACAAAGACCTGTTCATCGGCGATGTCATTCACAAAGCATTCGTCGCCGTGGATGAAAAAGGAACCGAAGCCGCCGCCGCAACCGCCGTCATCATGCGAACCACAAGCGCGCCCATGTTTGACGTGAACCTGCAAATAAACCGTCCGTTCATTTTCATCATCCGCGATACGGTCAACGGGCAGATTTTGTTTGTCGGGCGCGTGATGAATCCTGTTCAATAATCACGACAGGGGCACGTCGAGTCTCTATAAAAAGTGACAGTCACCTTAAAGATGACTGTCACTTGCATTTAACCAATCAGGTAATTGACGAAACAATTCGCGCATCACGGTCTTTGTCCGCTCGTGGAATAGTTCAATATTGCCGTAGGCTTCGCCCCCATCGCCGCCGACTAGATCGGAGACAGCACGCAAAATCAAAACGCGGACATTGTTCTTTTGCGCCACCCAGGCGATTGCGCCGGATTCCCAATCTGCGGCAACGGCATGGTATTTTTCGATAAGCATGGGAATATCTTGCGCGATGATGTCGCGGTCGGCGGAGACGAGCAGTCCGCGTCGGGTAGGAAAAGGCAAATCGACCGGCAACCAGCTCAGGTCGAGGTCAGAGGCGTAATGTTCAATCGCCTCTGCGCCATCCCCCATCTGCTCGATGATGTCGTAAACCAGAGTCCGCTCCACGAGAATGATTGCCTCTTTGTCGATGCGACCCACAAATCCGCCGCAGGTTCCCAAATTGACAAGCAGGTCTGGCTTGAAATGATCGATCACATATTGCGCCGTAGCTGCCGCGGAGATTTTCCCCCAGCCGCCGTGGAAGATTGTCAAAGGTCGAAGGTCAAAGGTCAGGTTGGCAAATTCGCCGTAGGGCGAATTTTGAATTTCAAGGTTTGGGTAGAGTTCCTTCACCACGCGCCATTCGGCATTTGCTGAAATGATGACAACGGCATTCATGCAAGTTTTCCTTCAAGATAATCAACTACAAATTGAAGTGCGGCTTCAGATGAGCGATGTTTGTTGTACAAACGGTCGCCATCCCAGATAAAATGACGCGCCCACTCGCCTGTAGTGGTTGCCAGCCCAAACCAGGTGGTGCCGACTGGCTTGCCCGGCATACCGCCCGTGGGACCCGCAATGCCGCTGACCGATACGCCAATATCAGCATTGAATAATTTACGTGCGCCGCGCGCCATTTCACGCACAGACTCTTCGCTTACTGCGCCATGCGCGTTGAGCGTATCCCACGAAACCCCAAGTATGCTGGCTTTGGCTTCATAAGAATAAGCCACAATACCGCCGGGGAAATATTCCGACGAACCTGAAACATTCGTAATTCGATCTGAAACCAAACCGCCAGTACAGGATTCAGCGGCGGCAAGTGTTAATCTGCGCGCGTGCAAATAGTCGCGCAGTACTTCTTCAAGCAACATTGACATTGAAATCTCCTCACAATTCGTCGAATTATACTATCGGGTATAATCCGAAAATGTCAAATTGGAATGGAAAAACTTTAGGTCAAGTTAAGATCGGCGAATTTATTGCGCGCGGCGGCATGGCCGAAGTCTATCTCGGCGAGCACACCACGCTCAACCGCAAGGTAGCCGTCAAGATCATGCGTGAACATGTTGACGCTGACCCCGAGAACCATCGGCGCTTTGAACGCGAAGCGCGTGTCGTAGCCAGCCTGCGCCATCCCAATATCATCCAGATATTTGATTACGAATTAATGGACGAGCGACCCTGTCTCATCATGGAATTTATACCCGGCGCATCGCTCGGAAGTTACTTAAAAGCCCTGCATAAACGCGAAGAAAAACTACCGCACAACATGGTCGCGCGCGTCCTTTCTGCGGTTGCTTCGGCAATTGATTACGCACACAGTGAACAAATCATCCATCGTGATATAAAACCCGCCAACGTATTATTGCGTTCCGCGAGCGGACCTGTCACCACCGACGAGCCTTTACCAGAAGATGTAGAGCCGATCCTGACTGACTTTGGGCTGGTTCGCCTGCTAGATTCATCCATCCAAACCTCAACAGGAACCGTCTCCGGTACGCCAGCTTACATGAGTCCCGAACAGGCACGCGGCGACAAAGTTACACACAAAACCGACATTTATTCGCTCGGCGTGATGTTGTACGAAATGCTGGCAGGCGCGGTTCCCTTTGACGCTGAATCATCATTCGGCATCTTAATGAAGCACTTGAACGATCCCCCGCCGCCCATCTTCGGCATCTCACCTGACCTGCAACTTATCATTGACCGTGCGCTTGCAAAAGACCCTGAAATTCGCTACGCCTCAGCAAAAGAAATGGCGGATGAATTCACGGCGGTATTCAACGGGGAAACTGTATCAATGGAAACCGCAAGGTTGGTGAATGCCGCCCAAAAACCTGCTGAAAAAACAAAACAAGCCCGCGCCTTCCCTTGGGCATGGGCGGGCGTCGGCGCAATTTTGGTTGTTGTGCTGGCTTTGGCTGCATTCTTTTATCAGTCTTCGCCAACAGCCAACAAAAATCAACCGGTTGGACGTGTTTCGTTTTTAGACTCTTACGACGTAATGGATAAGGCGACGATTTCTTTTTCCGCTCTCCCTGCGCCGAAGGCTGGTTCACATTACGAAGTTTGGCTGCTGGCCCAGGGCGGGGAAGTTCGGCGCAATATCGGTACAGTCAAAATTGACGAGGCAAACCAGGGACAATTGGCATTTACCGATCCCGATCAGAAAAAGATACTATCGGCGTTTGATGCGGTTGAAGTCACACTTGAACCGGACAACGACCCAAAGCCAGACGAATCATCGAATGAAATTGTGGCGTCCTCGGTATTTCCCCCGCTGGCTCTGGTTCATGTGCGACATGTTCTTATTTCATTTCAAACCGCGCCAGATGCAATTCCGCTCATTCAAGGATTATGGTTAACATCAGCGGCAATAGATACAAACGCAGGTCAATTGAATGCAGCCTTCCTAAATGGCGACGAAGAAACTGTGCGCCTAAAAACCGAGCAGATCATTAACGAGATCGTGGGAAATGTCAACACAAGCCAGTATAAAGATTGGAATAATGACGGCAAAGTGAGCGATCCCAGCGACGGATTTGGCTTGCTCTTTAATGGAGAAGCGGGATATACCGATCAAGGTTATGTTGCGCAAACCATCTCTCACGCAAAATTCGCCGCGCAGGCCGCGGATGCAACCCAAAGCATAAAATTACACAGTGCCAACGTTGTGATCTGCGGCGAAAACATGACAGGCTGGTCTGAGCAATTACTTGAAAAGTCCCTGCAATTACAGGAAATGCCTTTCGGTCCAGAAATGAAACCGCTCGTTACAGAAATAACAACACTTGCAACCCAAATTATTTCTGGCGTAGACTCGAACGAAAATGGGATCATCGAACCCATCGTCGGCGAAGGCGGAGCAGACACGGCTTACGAGCAAGCCTACTACCTGGCAGAAATGCCGATCCTGCTAGGAGCGCATCGCATCCCGCCGCCGGCGGCAACGCAAAGCAAATAAACTGGCAAACAAATACGCCCCTTGAATTATTCACAATTCAAGGGGCGTATTTTTATTTTTGAAGATTGACCTACGGAGCAAATTGCAGGCTCTGGTTAATCTCGCTGAACACATCTCCGATCATGGGACCCATGAGCATAAGTCCGCCGATCACGATACAGCCGCACACAATAAAGATCACGAATCCGGGCAACAAAACGGAGCCGGCAGCCTGTCCCCAACCAAAACGGTTGACTGCCTTAACGGCTGTGATCTGCAAAAACAGGGAGTAGAAACCCAAGCCAAATCCAAATAAACCAGTGCAAATATTTAAATAAGGCACGGCATTAAATGGCACAAGCAGCATGGAAATCAGGGTAAACGGTACTGAAATAGCCGCAATCGCGTAGACCAGTTTGTCATACGTGCCTGTTCCGCCAAAGAGTTTTGCGATCCACTGAACAATGGCAACCCCCAACGCAAAGAACAAAACGGAAAGAATACCCGCAACAGGCGATATGCAAATCGTAGCGAGCACAGAGCCGCCAGCTACAGCTCTCACGCCCTCAAAACCTGACTGCCCGCTCACCCCGGCTGCCGTCAAAGCCGCCTGCATAAGTCCAGTGACAATCATGGATAAAGTTGCGACAAGAAAAATCCAAATATAGGCAGTCTTTGGCAAGGCATCGGGATGTTCGGTGATGTCAATGAAGGTCTGCTCTTTGGGCTGAGTAACAGCCTTGATCCAAACAGGAAGCCAGCCCGCTGAGCCTGGCACTCTATCGGATGAAGCGGGCGTAATGGGCGTGTTATCAAATTGATTCATGATACATTCTCCTTTTAAAATAGTATGCTTTTATTGTAAGTTCAAAACTAAAAAAGTCAAACGGGTAATTGGGGGCATAAGGTTTCTAATTTATAATTGCCGCCGATGGATATCTCTGAGAAATTACAAGGCATCCTTGCCACATTGCCTGCCAAGCCAGGCTGTTACATTTACCGCAACGCCGAGGGGACAATTATTTACATCGGCAAAGCCATCAGCTTAAAGAACCGTGTGCGCTCATACTTCCACTCGGATTCAAGTCACGATGCGAAGACGCGCCGACTGGTGCGCGACATTGTGGATATCGAATGGATCGTGGTCGGCTCGGAACTGGAGGCGCTCATTCTTGAGATGAACTTAATCAAGAAGCACCGCCCCAAATATAATATCCGCCTCAAGGACGACAAACGTTATCCGTATATAAAAATTCATTGGAACGAGCCGTTCCCCAAAGTAACCGTCACGCGGCAGATGACCGAAGACGGCTCGCGCTATTTTGGTCCGTACACCTCGGCCTGGGCGGTCTACCAAACTTTGGAAGCCCTGCGCCGCATGTTCCCCTACCTGACTTGTGACCGCGAAATTACCGGACTCGACAAACGCGCCTGCCTCTACTTCGACATCAAGTTGTGTACTGCGCCATGTATCGGAGCGATCGATCAGGCAGGATACCGCCAAATGATCGCTGACCTGATGGAGTTCCTGAGCGGACATAGTGAAGAGATCGTGACGCGGCTCGAAACTGAGATGCAAAAAGCATCTGAAGAAATGCGCTTTGAAAAAGCCGCCGCAGTACGCGACCAATTGAAAGCCATCACCTCTGTCATCGAAAGGCAAAAGATTGTCTTTGCATCTGATTACAAGGACTCGGATGTTTTGGCAATGGCACGGACAGACGGCGAAGCCTGCGTGCAGATATTCTTCATCCGCGGCGGAAAGTTGATCGGGCGTGAATACTTTATTCTCGAAGGCACAGAAGATACAGACAATCAGGAAGTGATGACCGAGTTTGTCAAACAGTTCTACACCGAAGCCGCGAATATTCCAGAGCAAGTGATGATGCCGGAAGAAATACAAATAGAAGAAGCGAAGATCATCGGGCAGTGGCTCAAGTCGAAGCGCGGCGGACAGAAAGTGGAATTGTTCGTGCCGAAAGAGGGTCAGCCGCACGATCTGGTACAGATGGCGGCCGAGAACGCATCTGAAACTTTGCAGGCGCTCCGCACCCAATGGCAGGCAGATGCCCACAAGCAGGAGCAGGCACTCGGCGAGTTACAGTCTGAGTTGAAATTATCTGCGCCGCCGAATCGCATTGAATGTTATGATGTCAGTCACACGCAAGGCGTGGCAACCGTGGGCGCGATGATCGTCTTTGAGCAAGGCACGCCCGCCAAAAATCTGTATCGAAAATTCAACATTGACAGCACCAGTATCGGCGCGCCCGATGATTTTGCCTCGATGGAGGAAATGCTCACACGCAGATTCAAACGATGGAAAAGCTCACAGGAAGCCGCACCCAGCCCAGGGTCGAAGCCTGATGCGTCCTTTTCCTTCCTCCCCGATCTAATTATTATCGACGGCGGAAAAGGTCAACTGGGGCGCGTGGTCAAAGTCCTCGAAGAATTTGACTTGTTCGGTAAAGTGCCGGTGGTTGGGCTTGCCAAACAGGAAGAGGAGATTTTCTTCCCGCACAATAGCCAGCCGCTGATTCTGCCGCGTCATTCGCAGGGACTGTACCTTGTGCAGAGGATTCGGGATGAGGCGCATCGCTATGGAATTACGGCGCATCGCGCGCGCCGCTCGAAGCAGGGCATGGCGTCTCAGCTTGATTCAATCCCTGGCATTGGACCCACCCGCAGAAAAGCGCTCTTGAAACATTTCGGTTCTATGGATAAGATTAAAGAAGCCACCCTCGAAGAATTAGCCGCAGTCAAAGGCATGAACGGAAATGCGGCGGAAAGCATTAAGGCGCACCTGGAATGAAAAATATTTGGATCGTGGACGACGATGAAGAAATGGGACGGGCAATTAGTTTGATGCTCAAATTGCTGGATTGCGAGACGAAGTATTTTTTTAATCCGCGGGCGGCTGCGCAAGCTTTGCTTGCAGGCGGGCGACCCGATTTGATGATACTTGATATCAATATGCCGGAAGTTAGCGGGTTGGATATGCTGGAATTTCTGCGCCGCCGTAAAGAGTGGAAAGACCTGCCTGTCGTTATGCTTTCCTCTGAAGCCGCGGATATAATGGTGGATAAAGCCATGGAGTTGGGTGCGGATGGATACGTGATGAAGCCTGTTACAATTGACGAACTTGAAAAGGTGATGTCTCAAGCCTTTTACAAACATATCATTATAAAATAAGTGAGTGAAACATGACTGGAAAAATTTCGAAAACAAAAAAACAAACAAAGACCCCAGAGAACACCCAAAATAGAACGGCGCAAATCATGTTTGCAGTGTTTGCAATTATTTTGATCCTTTCGATGGTGCTCTCGGCAGTTACAAATTATTAAGTACGTCTTGTCTTGGTATAATATCGCCCGCGCGGCATGGCATGATGCCGCGTTTTCTTTCGCACATTCCATGAATGTGCTATTCTTTATTTCACAACTATTTTGCGAACCACCACAAATGGATAAGATATGCTCGACAAACTAAAAGCAATTGAAGAACGATACGAACAACTGGGCGAAGAACTGCTTGATGTGACAATCAACTATCAGCGCGCCTCGGAGATCAACAAGGAGCGCGTTGACCTTGAGCCGATCTACGTAAAGGCACGTGAATACCGTCAGGCGATGAAAAGCCTGGACGAAGCCAAGGCAATGATCATCGCCGAAAATGATCCGGAATTGATCGCACTGGCAAAAGCAGATGTGGATGATCTGAGTCCAAAGATCGAATCCCTCGAAAAAGAGATCAGGGGATTGCTTGTGCCGAAAGATCCGCGCGATGATAGGAACGTCATCTTTGAAATTCGCGCAGGCGCAGGCGGAGACGAAGCTGCCATTTTCGCCGCAGACTTATTCCGCATGTACACACGTTACGTGGAAGACAAACGCTGGAAGGTTGAACTGATGTCTGAGAGTGCCATCGGCGTAGGCGGCTTTAAGGAAGTGATCTTTGAGGTCAAAGGCAAAGGCGCATATTCAAAGTTGAAATATGAATCGGGTGTGCATCGCGTACAACGCGTGCCGTCGACTGAATCACAGGGGCGAATCCACACCTCCACGGCAACCGTGACCGTGCTGGCAGAAGTGGACGATGTGGAAGTGGACATTCCCGAATCCGACCTCATCATCGAAGTCTATCGCTCCTCTGGCGCAGGCGGGCAAAACGTGCAGAAGAACTCCACCGCAGTGCGTTTACATCACAAACCGACAGGCATGATCATCACCTGTCAGGATGAGCGCTCGCAGCTCCAAAATAAATTACGCGCCCTGAGCATCTTGCGCGCACGTTTGTATGAAATTGAAGAGGCGAAAGCGCGAGCAGAACTCGAAGCAGACCGCCGCTCACAGGTTGGGTCGGGGGATCGTTCGGAAAAGATCCGCACCTATAATTATCCGCAAAACCGCGTGACCGACCACCGCATTGGATATTCAAGCTACAACCTACCCACAGTCATGGATGGCGCGATAGATCAATTCATTGACCAACTCTCCACACAAGATGAATCAGAACGCCTAGCCTCGACGGGCACAGATAACGAATAAAATAATAGCCGCCACATACAACCTTTTCTATGAAAATTCAAGACCTGCTAAAAACAGCAATCACCCGGCTTGAGCCGTTCAGTGATAATCCCCAACTTGACGCGCAGGTTTTGATGGCTCACATCATCAACAAACCGCGTGTCTGGGTTATGGCACATTCTGAATATGCGATAAGAAAAGAAAAACAGGATCAGCTTGAAAATGCATTAATACGTATGGAAGCGGGTGAGCCGCTTCCATACGTATTGGGGAAATGGGAATTCTTCGGACTCGAATTTGACATCACAAAGGATGTGCTCATCCCGCGCCCTGAAACAGAAATGCTCATTGAAAAAGCAATCGCCTGGCTTAAAGATCATCCCGAAAAAAGAAACATCACAGATATCGGTACAGGCTCAGGTGTAATTGCCGTCACACTTGCCATGCACATCCCCGATGCTCATATCCTTGCCACAGATATTTCCCCTGCCGCGCTTCAAATCGCAAAATACAATGCCGAAAAATTCAGCGTACAGCATCAAATAGACTTTGTGGAATGTGATCTGCTTCCACGGTCAAACAGTCAACATTCAACATTTAACCTTATCTGTTCCAACCCGCCCTACATCCCCACCAGAACATTGCAGGAACTTCCCATCTTTGGGCACGAACCCACGCTTGCACTTGATGGCGGTGCAGACGGTCTTGAGATATACCGCCGCCTATACGAAATGACGCCCGAGTGGCTCGCTCCGCACGGAATGATGCTACTTGAGACCGAGGCGGTACTTGGCGTACAAGCTCTCAGTCTGGCGTATGACTCCTTCTCTGATGTCACTATCCATTTACATCAAGACCTTGCAGGACATGACCGTCTGCTGGAGATCTCCTTCAAGGATTTGTAAGTAGAAATCTTCATCAAAGAAGTTACAAAAAATGAAGACTGAAATTATCCCAGCAATAGAGATCGAACACGCGCTCCGCATCCTAAAAAGCGGCGGCATCGTCGCGTTCCCCACAGACACCGTCTACGGGCTTGGCGCGCTGGCATTCAACAACGCCGCCATCGAAAGCATCTACATAGCCAAAGATCGCCCCATTGAAAAAGCCATTCCCATTTTGATTGGAGATTTGGGCGACCTCGACAAAGTTGCAGACGACATCCCAAACATGGCTCTCCGTTTTGCTGCCCGCTTCTGGCCCGGACCCTTGACCTGTATCGTCCCCAAAAAGCAGATTCTACCCTTGGCAGTTTCTGCCACGTCCACCGTCGCAGTCCGCATTCCAGACCATCACGATGCCTGCGCCCTGCTCCGTGCGGCGGGACCCATGGCAGTCACCTCTGCAAATATTTCAGGGTGGGCAAGTCCATCCACAGCGCAGGAAGTGTACGAGCAGCTCAATGGGCGCATCCCGCTCATTTTAGATGGCGGAAAAACCAAAGGCGGAGTCCCATCCACATTGGTCGACTGCACAGGCCAAGGTCCGGTTGTTTTGCGAGAAGGTCCAATTTCGCTGGCTGAATTGATGACGGTTTTATAACCTTCTTTATAAACAACTCAAAGACTAACCTGCCTCTGCCATTTCACAAAATTTCAGATTAGTCTTAACGTATCTCCATATAATGAATGTTGAATTCTCCCTTTCACAAATCCCGTTAGAGAGTGTTTCTTAAATCCAATTCACCACAGACACTGGCACCAAACGCCAGTGCGGTGTAAACACGGATGAAAAGGATGTAAAAGCATTTTTGAGTTGGTGCATAAATCCAAAAGTAGGCACAATCCGCTGGATAGGAGCGAAAAGTTATGCCACTTTGTAGCTTTGGGGCATGCCCAGATGCGTCATTTTGTTGAGAGCGGCACAACGAACAAATCCTTGCCGCGTTTGGATGACGTTGAATGATCTGGCACGGGTAAAAGGAAGGTTTTCCAGAAGACTTCCGAAGGCTGGGGTATCTTCACTTGCCAGACCTGACAGGTTTTATCATGACCTGAGTCGACCATAACCTATGCGCGGACAGAGATTTGAGTCGGACATGGATCTGTGGAAACCTGTCAGGTCTTACGCCGAGTTGCATTACTACCGCGTGTACACCCAGCAGTTCCGTCATCAATTGGAGGTGGCGTATGGGGTCTCTGATGAGCAGACTTCCGAAGTCTCGGAGACTTCGGAAGTCTTGAGGTTGGTGGCGGCAGATTAGTACGCCCCCTCCGCCCCCCTCCGCGGGGCACCTACCACTCGCTCCGCTCGGGTACAATGTCCCCCATTTTCAAGTGCGGAAAATGGAGGAGGAATAATGTTTTCATAAATACGTGCCGTATCATTTTCTCCCCCAAAATCGCTCTTTGACATCGTCCCCGTATGGGGGTTTTTGGGGAGATGTCTCCGCGAAGCGGGACAGAGGGGGCAGATTGTAAAAGACCTCCGAGTTTTTGAAAAACTCGGAGGTCTTGGGTGGGTAGGTCACGTTTGCAACGTGACAGTCACGCTGCAAACGTGACCTACTTGATTATTCTTACTCCAAATCAGCCAGCCACTTTTCTACGCAGCTTACATGGGGGCTTTCAATGGCTCGATAAATGATCAGTGATTCCTGCCATACTTTTCGCGCTTTTTCTTTCTCGCCAAGGTTTTTATATGCCAACCCCAAGTTTGCGAGGGCATTTCCTTCGCCGCGGCGGTCGCCAATTTCACGCGCAATTATCATACGTTGTTCATAGAACTCGATGGCTTTGCGCGCATCCCCCAAAGAATAATACGCACTTCCCAGGTTGCCGAGGGCATGTCCTTCGCCGCGGCGGTCGCCAATTTCACGAACGATAATCAGTTGTTGTTCATAGAACTCGATGGCTTTGCGCGCATCCCCCAAATCCGCATACGCAAGACCCAGGTTGCCGAGGTGAACGCCCTCAGTTTGTTTATCCCCTAAACGACGGGCGGCATCCAAGGCGGTTTGCAGAATAAGAGTTCTCTCTCGCGGCGGGAGGTGTAGATCCAAGACATAAGCACATCTGCCAGGGAAATTGCTCAGCCAGCGGTCTGCACTTTGCGGGCGGGTTTTTTGCTCGGGCAGGCATCTTTCATACGCCGAGTACAAATGAAACCAAATAAAACGAAATTGCGCCAATCCAACTAAGATATTTTCGTTGCCTTTCATGTATAAAGTATTTGCCGCACTCGCCCATTCCAAAAAATGTTCGGCGTAACGCGTAAGGGTTTCCTCGTATTCGTTTTCTTCCAACAATTTTTGCACCGCGTACAAGCGCATCAGATCGTGCAGGGAATACAGGTCAGCCACGACCTCCTGTGATTTTTGGGTATTCAAAAAACTGCGCGCCATCAGTTTACCGAGCGCCTCATCCAGTTCATCCGCATCCGCAATTCCCAACACAGCCTGGGCTGAAACCTTTGCAAACGGCGCAGTGAAAATACCCAAGGCGCGCGAGTATTTTTTCAAGTCATCGTCCAGCAGTTCATACGAGAGGTTGAGCATGGCTTCCACATCGTAATCGCCTTCGCGCTTCAAGCGTTTCAAGCGCGTGTGTTCATCCTGCAAGCGGTTGAGTAAGGTGTTCGCTGTCCAATCTGAGCGGTCGTTCAAGAGCGAAGCCGCCACGCGCAGGGCTAAAGGCAAATATCCGCAAAGTTTGGCGAGTGCGTTTACCTCCCCATCTTGAGAGTCGTTCAGCTTTGGCGAAGCGCCATGCAAAAACTCACGCGCTTTTTCAGGGGAAAGTACATCAAGGCGCAGAGGTTCATGCATACCAAACTCGGTGAGGCTAAAATGCTGGCGTGAGGTGATGATCGCCGCCGACGGCGCAGGCGGAATCAACGGGCGTACTTGTGCCGCATTTGCGGCGTTATCCAGTAATAACAAAACCTTTTTCGTCCCAATGGTCTGCTGGTACAAACCCTTGAGTTGGGTTTCGTCATCGGGCAGTTTTTGCCCCGTATAAAACGGCTCCAGCAAACGGCGCATCAAATCTTCGGGTGAGGTCGGCTTTTCGGATGTGCCGAGCAGGTCAATGTTCATTCGGGCATCGGGAAAATTCTCGGCAATATCCTGTGCCAGTTTGCGCGCCAGTTCAGTCTTGCCAATTCCGCCCGCACCGCTCAACCCTGTAATGATCGCACCGTTGGTGAACGAGGCTTTCAGTCCCGCCAGTTCTGCATCGCGCCCCGTGAAATCGGTCACGGGTTGAGGGATGGTGAAGAGTCCGTAGGTAGTTTTGAGAACTTCTTGAACATTGACGATGTTGTCATTGCCAATAATAATATTTGAGCCAGCGACTCCTTCCCCAACGTGGATGGTAGGCTGTTCTTGTTGTTTTTTTGACTTGGAAGATTTGCTCATTGATTTCCCGCCTGTGGTTAATTATTCTAATTCATCTGCCTGCTTCAAGATTTCCTGATACAAGCGTTCAGAAATAAAAAAGCCAATTTCCCTGCGCAGCGACTTCATGGCGCTGCCAACTGAATCTATTTTTCCATATTTTTTTGCGCTCAAAAGCACCCCAAGAATGCCTACCGTTTTCAACCCAAGTGCCTTTGCGTGTTCGCGCCCAATTCGTTCATCCATCACAATCATGTCCATGCCCAAGTCGATTGCAAGAGTAATTGCTTCGGACTCTCCCCTGTCCAATTCTAAAGATAACGATTGAGCAAGTGGTTTGTTTTGAATGTCTTTGGGTTTGATCCAGCCGTTACTTAATG
Source organism: Candidatus Brevifilum fermentans (assembly GCA_945877125.1). Lineage (GTDB taxonomy): Bacteria > Chloroflexota > Anaerolineae > Anaerolineales > Villigracilaceae > Villigracilis. The sequence goes on from CAMCQT010000026.1 coordinate 27,838, forward strand.
CTTGTTGAATCGCATCCGTTCCGCGAAAATCAGTTTCGACTTTAAGTTCCGCCAAAACAGCTTGTGGAATAAAAATCTCACCAAATTGATCTTGAAGTAATTCAAGATAACCAATGGCAGAAAGTCCAAGAATGGGTGACGTATCGCTAACGACTGGCATACGCTATATCATCCTGTAAATCCTGTTCATCATATTGACGCGGGATGTTACGTTTGCCCAGTAGGATTCCGAATTCAAGTTTTGTGGTTTCCGCCAGTTCGCAGGCTTTGCCAAAAGAAAGAATACCCTGCGCGTATAAACTCAGCGCAAGTTCTGTTTTTAATTGATGTGATCGTTCCTTGCGCGGCAGCCGCATTGCCTGTGCTATAGAATCGGGGATTTCAAGCATGATGGTCATAAATCACCTCGTTAATATGATTATACCTGAAACAAAAAAACCTCCCCAGCGGGTAAAATATAGACAACATTAGTCAAAATAAAGGAAAACCGATCATGGCAAAGAAAAAATATTCGATCAACTGGGAAAACGACGAACCCGCCTCCTTTGAAGTGGATGGCGTGAAATACGAATCGCTGGATGATATCCCAAACTGGAAGGACAAGGACAAACTTTCAGCGATGGTTCAGGCTGCATCTGAAGACGACTATGAGGAAGTCAAGTTTGACGAAAAGGAATTTGAAGAGCTGCGCAAAGCCGCGGAAAACCCCAGCATGGAAAGATGGGTGCTGGGAGGCTTTACCGCCATCGCGGTGATCGCGCTTTTGGTCACAGTGATCTCAACTTTTTCAAATATTCAAAAGATCGCCAAAGAGGAAAGCGCGCCCGGGCGTGTGGTGGATGTGGTGGTGCAAAAGGTAATTGTCAACGAGAAGAATGATATCGTGCGCGACTTCTATTATCCTGTGGTCGAATTTGTCCCCATCGACGGGCACAAGCGCACGGTTCAACTCAATGAAGGCAGTGACTCGCCCTACTACGAAAAAGGGAACGAGATCACAGTCCGCTACGACCCAGATCATCCGCTGGATGCGAGGATCAAATCCGCGAGCAGCAATATGCTGATGTGGGTTTTGCCTGGCATCACCGGCATCTTGGGAATTGCCTTCGCGGGCGCAGTATTCGTTGTAAAAAAGGTGATGGCGGCGTAATTAATAATGTCGTTGCGAGGAGGGTGCTCTTCCCGGCGAAGCAATCTCATCACCATGTTGGGGATTGCTTCGCCGCAAAGAGCAAGGCGCGGCTCGCAATGACATATCGCCTATCGCCTCACAAAACGAATTGACCCGATGATCGCATGGACGAAGGGATAACAGGAAAAATATATGCTAACTGAAACCACAAGAAAAACTTATTTTGGCATCGCTGCATTAATAACAGGTGTTCTCTCTGGTCTGTCCCTCCTGTCTAATTTTACGGTTGCCTACTTGAACATCTCTGGGGAGACATTCAGCAAATTAAATAATTTGACCGCCCTGTTCTTCTGCATACTGACTCCGCTCGCTTTTGTTTTGGGAGTTGTGGGTCACACACGCAAGAATGATTCTAAAAATCTTTCACGTGTCGCGATTGTGCTGGCTGTGGTTCCATTTTTGATCATATTCGCGCAGCTCGTTTACTCTTTTATAAAATAGAGACACGGCGCACCGTGTCTCTATTTTTTACATTTCAATTTGTACTTTCAATACGCCCGCCTGAGCGGCGTGTTCAAATCCCTTAAGAATATCCTTCAATTTATACTGCGCCGAGATCAACACAGTGGGGTCAACTTCACGCCTTTCAAGCAGGCGCAAGGCGGGCGCAAAAGGACCACAGCGTGAGCCGACCACAGTGATCTCGTCCACCACGATGGACGACAGATTTATATTTATATTCCCGGCATAAGTAGATTTCATCACCAGCGTCCCACGTGGGCGCACAGCTTTTCTCGCGAGGTTGAATCCATCGGGCGAACCTGTGGCTTCCACCACCACATCCCATTTGCGGGGTTGGATTTTAGCTTCTGTAATAAAACGGATACCGCGCGCGCTCAACAGATCCTGTTGATATGAATGACGTGCCAGCACATGCAGGTCACAACCTGTGAGAGCCAGGGTTTGTGCGATCAATTGTCCCAGCCGGCCTGCGCCGACCAGCAGTACGCGGTCTGTCGGCTTGATCTGAATCTGTTGCTGAATTTCCAATGCAGCAGCGAGCGGCTCGGTAAATACCGCCATTTCATCTGAGACTGAATCAGGCACGCGATATAGATTTTCAAGCGGCAGGGTCGCGTATTCGGCAAAGACGCCCTCGCGGTTGGTAATGCCAAGTACTGTGCGATTCTCGCAGTGGGTCGAGCGTCCATTCATACACGCTTCGCATTTGCCGCAGACAGCATTGATCTCGCCCACCACGCGCTGACCGATCCAGGAAGCATCAGTCGCACTTACCACTTCGCCGACAAACTCATGTCCAAGCACACCGGTGTATGGGTAATAACCCTTCACGAGTTCAAGGTCGGTGCTGCAAATGCCAGCCTTGCGAATTTTGATCAACGCCTCATTTGGCTTATCGGGCTGCTGAATATCGCGCAGTGAAATTTGGTTGTTTTCAAGCCACAATGCTTTCATAAAATATTTCCTTCAATAAATTCATGAGATTGCTTCGCCGCCAAAGAACAAGGTCGGCGGCTCGCAATGACATAGTTCATTTTCTCTGTCTGACCGCTTCATAGGTAATCAACGCCGTTGCAATCGAAACATTCAATGAATTGATCTTACCCATCATTGGGATTTTTACTTTGAGATCGGCGTTCTGCATCCAGAAATCTGTCAGACCTTCATCTTCGGTGCCGACTGCTATCGCGACGGGCTGTTTCAGGTCGATGTCAGTATACAACACTTCGGCAGAGGGTGTGGCCGCAAGCACGCGCATCTTATTTGACTTGAGCCATGCCAGCGCCGTTGAAGAATCAACTTCGACGGTGGGGACGGTGAAGACCGCTCCGCGGCTGGCGCGGACTACGTTGGGATTCCACAAATCTACGCGCGGATCGCAGACGAGAAGTGCGTCCACGTGGGCGGCGTCGGCTGTGCGTAAAATGGCGCCGAGGTTGCCCGGCTTCTCAACGGATTCAGCGACGATCACCAAAGGCGATGCACTCAACTTCAAATCAGCAAGCGATATTTTGGGGACAGGGAAAATTCCCAGCCAGCCGTCGGGATTGTCACGATACGAAATTTTCTCGAAGACGGCGCGGGTGACGGTTGTTAAATCAGCGGAGGGAATGTCTATTGAAACTGATACAAGCTCGGGCGCGGTCAGAAGCGATTGCGGCTTGAGTCCACTGCTGAGGGCTAGGACCAACTCATCGTGGCCTTCCACCAGCATGACGCCATCCTTCTGGCGTTGACGTTTATCTTCGCGCAATTTGACGATATATTTTACGGTTGTGTTTTGTAAACTTGTAATATCCATTTAATTTATTTTACCAAAAGCAAGCACGCGGCTTGATGCGTTTTGCTCAGTGCAATGAAGGGTGGGTCACTGTCTTTGCAGATGGCGATTGCCACCGGGCAGCGCGGATGAAAACGGCAGCCGCTGGGCACGTCGATGGGGCTGGGTGTTTCACCTTGCAAAATAATTCGCTCGTGGCGCAAACGCGGATTGGGAACAGGGATGACGGAGATTAAGGCTTTTGTGTACGGGTGCTCTGGTTTTTCCAAGACTTCGAGCATGGTGCCGATCTCGACGATGCGCCCAAGATACATAACCGCCACGCGGTCGGCGAAGAAGCCGACGGAGCCGAGGTCGTGCGTGATGAAGATGACTGCGATCTGGCGTGTGATGCGAAGTTCGGCGAGCAGGTTGATGATCTCGGCGCGAATGGAAACATCGAGCATGGAGACGGGTTCATCGGCGAGGAGTATTTCTGGCTCAAGTACCAGCGCGGCGGCGATCACCACGCGCTGACGTTGTCCGCCGGAGAGTTCGTGCGGGAAGCGGCTTAGGTAAACTTCGGCAGGTTTCAAGCCTGCATCTTCCATGGCTTTCTTGACGCGCTCGTCGCGTTCTTTTTTATCCTTCGCAATTCCATGCACAAGCAAGGGTTCGTTGATGATCTCTTCGATGGTCTGTGTGGGATTGAGAGATTCGTAAGGGTCTTGAAAAACCATTTGAATCTTGCGCCGCAAGCCTTTGCGTTCGTGGTCATTCAAATGCGTGATGTCGCGCCCTTCGAAAGAGATGCTGCCTTCGGTTGGATTTTCCAAACCCATCAACAAAAGCGAGAGCGTTGATTTTCCGCATCCGCTTTCGCCGACCAGTGCAAGCACTTCGCTGCGCCTGAGATTAAAACTAACACCATCCACTGCATGAACAAAGCGCGTTTCTCGTGAGAACAGGCGGAGACGTCCCGCGTCAAAATATTTCTTTAATCCGCGCACTTCCAGGAAATTTTCTTTGTTCATTTGGATGCCTCAACGAGATGGCAACTCGCAAAGTGCATGTCGCCTAATTTATGCAGGAGGGGTTGCTCGGTGCGGCAGCGGTCAAAGGCAAGCGGACAGCGCGGGGCGAAACGACAGCCTGCGGGCAGCGCATCCAAACGCGGCGGATAGCCGGGAATGGATGAAAGTTTCTTTTTGGGCTTGGTCAGGTCGGGGAAGGCTTTGAGCAATTCCTGTGTGTACGGGTGGCGCGGCTCATTGTAAATGGTGTCCACGTCGGCATATTCTGCGGTCACGCCGCCATACATCACTAAAACCTTGTCACAAATCTCTGCCACCACGCCGAGGTCGTGCGTCACAAAAATAATGGCAAGCCCGAGTTTTTTTCGCAGGCTGTCGAGCAGTTCCAAAATCTGCGCCTGAATCATCACGTCCAACGCCGTAGTCGGCTCATCGGCGATGATGACCTGCGGGTTGCAAGCCAACGCCATCGCGATCATGGCCCGCTGGCGCATTCCGCCCGAATACTGGTGCGGATAATGCTCCTTGTGATCTGCGGCGATGCCCACGAGGTCAAGCAGCTCAGTCACACGCGCTTGCAATTGTTCATGCGGCATAGCAGGCATGTGTTTGACGATTGCCTCGGCAATCTGTTCGCCCACGGTTCGTACGGGGTTAAGCGCATTCATCGCGCCCTGAAACACGATTGAGATTTCCTTCCAGCGGATGGTATTTAATTCCTCATCGCCGACCGCGGTCAGGTCTTTGCCATTAAAGAAAACTCTGCCATTTACGATCTGTCCCGCAGAAGGAAGCAAACGCAAGAGTGACAACATCAATGTCGTTTTACCGCAGCCACTTTCGCCCACCAAACCGATCAACTCGCCCTTGCTCAACGTAAAACTGATGTCTTCAACAGCCCGCGCCGCGGGTTTGCCTTCGTTAATATAATGGATAGATAAATTCTGGACTTCGAGCAACGCCCCTTTTTCTGGATTCAATTCAACGCGCCCGCTCTGGACTGTGGGCTTGCTCGGCATTAAATGATGAGTATCCAGCCTTGGGTTTAAGACCTGCTCAAGCCCCTGCCCAAGCAGAGTTAATCCCAGGACGACCCACACAATGCCCAAGCCTGGAAATAATAACGCCCACCACGCGCCAATAGACATGGCTCCGCGTCCGAAGGCGTAGTTGAGCATTTGTCCCCACGAAAGAGCGGTGGGGTCGCCAAGCCCAAGAAAGGAGAGCGTGCTCTCGTTGAGAATGGCGAGTGAAACGACAAGCACTGCCTGCACAACGAGGATCGGCATAACCAAAGGCAAAATATGATGGGCGATGATATGCCCATTTCCTGCGCCGACGGCACGAGCGCGCAAAACAAATTTGCGCGATTTGACAGCCAAAGTCTGCGAGCGGACAACACGTGCGGTGGTTGTCCAGCCAAGTATGCCGATCACAAAAATAATATTCATCAAGGATGGTTTGGTAAGCGCGACGATCACCACCATCAGCGGCAGGTCAGGGATAACAAGCATGATGTCGGTGAAGCGCATCAGGAGGTTTTCCCAGCGTCCGCCGAAGAAACCAGCCACCAGCCCCAGCACGCCGCCGATTATAATGGAAATAAATGCGGCAAAGAATCCAACAATGAGAGACACGCGCGCGCCAAAAACAAAATTGGAGAACACATCCTGTCCGGCGTCATCTGTTCCAAACCAGTGGGCGGCACTGGGCGGATTATAAATATCACCGACCTGAAACTCAGCCGACGATGACGAATCGTAAGGAGCAATGGCAGGCGCAAAGATTGCCATGAGAATAATAACAACCAGCATGGCAAGTCCCACAATACCAATGCTATTTTTAGTAAAAACCCGCCAAAAATTCAGCAGGCGGACAAGCCATTGGCTTTTAGGTTTAGCGACCAAAATTGTAGTTTCCATTGGCTACTCCGTCTGCACGCGCGGGTCGAGATAGCTATACGTAAGGTCAGCAATGAGATTGGCAAAGATCACTGTGACCGCGATCAATAAAAACGCGCCTTGCAAGACAGGGAAGTCACGCCGCCCAACCGCCTCAAAGATCGCACCGCCCAAGCCGGGCCAGGAGAAGACTGCCTCAATTTGAATGGCTCCAGCCACAGTAAAACCAAGATTGATGGCGATAATTGTCACCAGAGGAAGCATGGCATTTTTTAAGGCATGGTCTTTCAATATCTGAAAAGTGCTCAAACCTTTGGCTTTTGCGGTCAAAATATAATCTTCTGAAAGTACGTCGATCAAACTGGAGCGCATGATTAATGTGTATTCGCCCATGTAGACAATCGTGTAAGTCAGCGTGGGAAGGAGCATGTGACGGAAAATATCTGCCCATTGCTGCAAAAGCGGCAGCGAACTTGAGCCCGGCGTTGCCTTGCCAGCCAAGGGCAGTCCGTTGCTGCTTCCCCAGAACAGCAGAATAATTGCCAGCCAAAAAGTAGGCAGACTCCAAACCATCAGGCTGGTAATAACTGCGGAATAGTCTATGGATGTATGCGCTTTCCACGCGGCAAAAACCCCAAAAATTACGCCAATAATAATTGAAAGGATTTGCCCCGCGCCGATCAGCAGTACCGTATTCCATAAACGCTCGGACAAAATATCTGCAACCGGGCGATTCGTATGATAACTGATTCCCAATTCACCTTGAAACAGGTTGCCAATATAAATAAAGAATTGCGTATCCAGCGGGTTGACAGCGCAGCTGCCTACCTTAATCGGGTTCAGCGATTCAAAACAATTGATGACGGGCTTGTCCAAACCAAAACGCACCCGCAGCATTTCAACCGCCTCTTTTTTCAAACGCGGGTCACGGATGCCAGCCCGTGCAGGGTCGCCGGGCAGAACTCTGAATAAAAAGAAGTTCAGAACAATAACAAATAATATTGTAAAAACTGCCCATGCTATTTTTTTCAATAGAGTGCGGGTGCGGTTCAAGGTCGCTCCTTGAAGTTGATAGGATTGGGTGCGGAAGAAACTTCCGCACCCAATATAAAACTATTTAACTGGTTCTATTACCACCAGGGAACTCACGTCTGAAAGCTCAACCTTTGACTGTCCTGTGAGCCAGCCTGTAAATCGGTCGGTGCGGAACGCCTGGGTGCTCTGGGCATACCAGGGGATGATGTACACCACATCATCATGCACCATCTTCTGCATTTCCCATACAATAGCCTTGCGTGCCTCAAAATCAAGTGTGATTTGTTGCTGCGCATAAAGTTCATCGTAGGCAGGGTTGGAGTAACCCGTTTCACTAGATCCAGTGGGAATTGCCTCCGTCGTATAAACATACAACAGCGCACTTGGGTCAGGGTCAGAACCCCAGCCCCAGAGCAGGATATCAAAGTCGAAAGCGGGGCAACATTGAGAGGTCAGTGCGTCCGGATCCACAGCTTGCATTTCCAATGTGACTCCGATCTCACCCCACATCTCACTCAGCAACTCTGCCAGACGAGGAGCAGTGATGCTGTCGCTGGGCCAGTTCAAACGGAAGGTTAGCGGACGTGAGCCGTCTGGCATTTCACGGACTCCATCGCCATCTGTGTCAAAATATCCCGCATCGTTTAAAATCTGATTTGCTTTTTCAACATCAAACTCGTAATCCTTTATGGAATTGTTGTACCACACGCCAAGCCCATCGGGGATAAGGGTCAAGCCTGGGGTGCCAAGCCCAAGCAGGATCACGTCGATTAATTTCTGCTTATCGGTGGCGTGAGCCAGAGCCAGACGCATGTCACGGTCGCGCAAGGCTGGGTGTCCGGTGCAGATTCCGCCATCATCCTTCGGGCAGTTTTCATCTTCCAACTGATTGAAGACAATATCCGAAATATCGGGGGCAAGCGGTGAGCCGACCACCACTTCAACATTCTCTGCAGTTTTCAATGACTCAACAGCCGTATTGGACATTTCAGTGATCATATCCAACTGACCGGTCTTGATGGCCTGCACCAGCGCATCCTGATTCTCAAACGTTTGGAAGATGACTTCGTCCACTTTTGGTGGGGTTGCAAAATGTTCCTTGTTCGCGGTCAGACGGATAAATTCACTTTGAACGTATTCAGTCATCTTGAAAGGGCCGGAACCTATCATTTCAACATTTTCGTATTCAAGTTTGTCCACGCTTTCCCAAATATGCTTGGGAAGAACATAAAGAAACACCAACTGGCTTTCGATGTTGGGAATCGCCTCGGTCAGCGTAAGGACAACTTCATTGTTTTCAGTGGCTTTGATACTTTCGAAATACGGAGTGTAATATCCGTTCATGTATGGATATTCGGGCGTATCCTTGTAAAGATTGTAGGAAAAAGAAACATCCTCGGCAGTCAACGGCTTGCCATCGTGCCACTTAATGCCGTCTTTGATCTTGTAGGTATAGACCAAGCCATCGTCAGACCGATCAACACTTTCAGCCAGTGTAAGAGTAAAGGAACCATCCAGATTGAGTTCATACATTGAATCGTAGACCAATTCAAGGATCGTGTATGACTCGGTTAAAATGGCAAGCCCTGGATTGAGCGAATCAGGATTGCCAGCCCAGCCAATCTTTACAACTGCGGGCTCTGTGGTGACTGGCGCTTCTGATGTGTCCGTGGAGGCAGGTTTTCCTCCACATGCCGAAAGAATTAAAACGGCAAGGACTAAAAGATAGAGCATTTTACGTTTCATGTTTTTCTCCTCTCCAAGTTGAAAAAATTGAAATTACTAAAAGCACTGCGCCATGACAGAAATCACCTGCCGTAGCGCAGTGCTTACTTCGTCAAAAAATTAACGAAATTGCATGCCAAGCAAATAAGGGAACCATCAGTTGAATTATCCACTGATTCAGAATTTTACTGTAATAATAGAATTCGTGAAAGTTAATCCAGACTATTCACTACGGCTTTCTCAAAATCTGAAAATCTTTAACGCGAATGGCTCGAATGAAGCGAATAGCGCGAATTTTTCTATACTTTCGCGTAATTTGTAATAGTCAGCAATGGGTTGAACATTTTTTGAGCAACGGAGGCGCGAAGTTACTAAGAAAAACAACGTAAAAACTCCGTGTCTCAGTGCCTCGGTGGTAAAAAGGTTTTTGTTCAACCGTTATCTGACGATTACATACTTTCGCGTAATTCGCCCAATTTGCGTAATTCGCGTTAAGTCTTTGCCATAAACTTATAAAATGGTCAAGCTACTTTGAGAAAACCGTAGAATATTCACCAATAACATGCCACCCAATGTTGAGACGCTTCGTCCGGTTTATAATGCCCATTAAGAATGGTAAAGTGAAAAGGATGCAAAATATGGAAAACCCCATCAAACTAACTGAAAAGTACGAGCGAAATGGATGGCCATCAATAAAACGGCCGGATGTCAAACCGCCTGCGGGATGGAACCTCTCGCTTCTTACCTCCATTGAGCGGATTCGGTCTCACGCGCTTTCTTCTCAGGGACAGATTGCCTGCATCAAAGACGGCGAGACGCTTTCAGACGTTTTCACCCTGTCAGCCAATGGCGGCTGGCTCGCACGCATCACCACTGATCGTCCGCTGGCGGCGTATTGGGATGATGAAGTTCCAGAGTGGTCACCTGATGGCAACTGGCTGACCTTTGGCATTCGTGGGCATGTTCATATTGTTCCACGCGAAGGCGGACTGCCCAAAAAGATCACAGACTTTGCTACCGCAGCAAGCGGCGCACGCTGGATGCCCGACTCAAACGGTTTGATCGTCACCATTGAACGAGATGACACCGACCAGTTGCTCCTCACCGACCGCGAAGGTTCCTGGCCGCGCGCGCTGACCACCGACACAGTCGGCGACCATTGGGATGCGCGCCCTTCGCCCGATGGAAAATTTATCGTCTTCAATCTGCGCCGTTTCGATGACCTGAATCGACTCGATATTGTTTTGCTTGAAATGGCTACCGGCAAGCAAGTGACTTTGTACGGAAAACCATCGACACGCGCCGTATCTCCGAAATGGTCGCCAGACGGCAAATGGATTTCGTTTATCTCACAGGAAACGGGACGCGAAGAGTTGTATCTCATCAAGCCAGACGGCGAAGGCTTGCATCAATTGACCAAGGCTGGTCAGGATATTTTCCAATATGAATGGTCACCTTCTGGAGAACAAATGCTCGTGGTGGTCAACAAAAGTGGCTCGTTTGAGTTAATGCTCCTCGAAGCAGAATCAGGCTCAACGGTTGAATTAAGAAGCGAGGCGGGCATTCATTCAAATCCAAACTGGGCGAAGGACGAGTCATTTATCACATTTGAATTTGAGGGTCCAACTCTCCCGCCCGATCTGTATCGCATGGAACTACCGAGCAAAAAAATAACGCAACTGACTTTCTCAACGCCGCCTGCACTTCAAAGAAATAAAATGGTTGTACCCGAAGCTGTTTCGTACAAAAGTTTTGATGGGCTGGAAATTCCCGCATTTTTATATCGCCCCGAAAAATCAAACGGCGCGGCAATTTTGTACCCGCATGGCGGGCCGAAAGATCAATATATTTTGGGCTGGGATGAACTCGCGCAATATTTTACGGCTAAGGGCTACACCTATCTCGCGCCAAACTATCGCGGCTCCACGGGCTACGGTCAGGAATTTGAGCGCGCCAATTACGACGACTGGGGCGTCGGCGACACGCAAGATTGTTTGCACGGCGCAAAATATTTACGTACCGTCAAAGACATCAAGCCTGACCGCATTGGAATTGCAGGTGGAAGTTATGGCGGCTACATGACCATTGCTTCACTCTCGCGTGACCCCGAATATCTTTTTGCGTGCGGCGTTGCAAAATATGGCGACTCAAACCTGGTCAGTTCGTGGGCGCAATGTGAAAAACGTCTACGGCTTTACACAGAAATTTTCCTCGGTCATCCCTCTGAAAATCTTGGTATTTATTTGAAAGGCTCCCCCATCGTCGAGGCGAAGAATGTTCAAAAACCGGTCTTGATCTTGCATGGTTTGTTGGACACAATTGTTCCGCCCGAAGCAAGTGAAGAATGGGTTGAGGCGCTTCGCCGCGAAGGGAAGACCTTCGAATACAAAACCTACGACGACGAGCCGCATGGGTTCCTGCGCCGCGAGAATCTTTACGACGTTTACGAGCGTATGGAAAGATTCCTCGATTGGTACCTTTTGCCTAATTAGAAACTCATGTTACGCAGTGTCGTTCTGAGCGGAGCGAAGAACCTCTACGACTGCATCAGAGACCCTTCGCTACACCTGCACTGCAACAAACGCAGTGCGGCGCAGTGTCGCTCAGGGAATCATGGCTGGGTGTGTGACATTAGTTAGAAAAAGGAAAATATAAAATGGCTAGTCCTTTATTGACTACACAAAATTTATTATTTTTCAATTACGATGAAATGACCTGGGACAAAGTTGCGGAGTTGCCGCGTGATACGCCGCTTGTGATTCCGCTCGGTTCAGGCTACAACCTGAGCCTGCTTGCTGACCCATTGGGAAATCCTACCCGATTCGGAATCCTGCCATCCATCCCGTTCGGCTGGCGCGGAAGCGGACTGGAAGTGCCGGACGCCATTTTTGCCCAATACATCGCAAACCTGATGGACAGTCTGCGGGATGATGGATTCTCGCGCGTGTATTGCCTCGTGCCGCAAGGCTTTGACCCACAATCCACATTCATCCTTCATTATTCATCCTCCGTCCTTCGCCTGCCACATATTTCCAGCTATGCGCCAAAAACTTTTCTGCCGCCAGACAGCGAACGCGGCAAGGTGATTTTGATTCCCATCGGTCACACCGAGCAACACGGGTTCCACCTCCCTCTCATGGTGGATACCGTCATTATTGACTCAATTGCCCAAGGGACAGCCCAGCAAGTGCCTACGCGCAGTTTCGCAATACCCGTCATGCCGTACGGGGTTTCCACACATCGCTCGTCTTTTGCCGCAACTTTGAATGTGGGCGGACGTGCCTTCGAGGATTTCTGGGGCGCAGTCATTGACGTTCTCGTGGCACGCGGATTTGACCGCTTCTACCTCATGAGCGGACACGGCGGCAATAGCTCGTTTCTTGTGAATGTCGTCAAATATGCTGGCGAACGTCACCGCAGAATATTCTGCGCGACAGCTTTCCTGCATACGTCGGGTTCCATCGGCGCGGCGGCTTTGGATAAATATCGCACATCCAAGATTGGCGGCATGGGACACGCAGGCGAACTTGAAACTTCCTACATGCTGCATCTTCGCCCTGAACTATGTCAAATGGAACGTGTTGTGGATGAAACCGATTTCGTCGCTACGCCTGATTATTATATGGACTGGATCGAAGGCGGCGCTCTTGTGGCTAACCCGCCTTGGGACGATGACTCAAAGACCGGCGCGTACGGCGCGGGAAGTCATGGGACTGCCGAAAAAGGACGCCTCTGGCTGGAAGCTGCAATCGCCGAAAAAGTTGATCACGTGGAGCAAATCCACGAGCAACATGAGCGGCGCGAGAAGAGACGAAATGAAGGCTATGGATTGTGGGGGAAGTTTCGTGGTGAGTGAGAAGTAAAAAGAGTGAGAAGTGAGAAGTGAGAAGTGTCTCCCAGGTTACTAAACTTGGGAGACACTTCTTTGTCGCTTGAAATGACAATTCAGATTACACGTCAACGGCGAGACAAGTGAGGGTTTGCTCCACGCCGGGGATGGGCTGAATCTCCAGGGCGGTGACTGCGCCGAGTTCAGTAAGGTCAACGGTTTCAGCAACAGCCACGGCGTCATACGGACCAAAGGTCATATGAGCTTCAATAATATTTTTTAGCTTGCGGAGATCCTCAACCACTTGTTTGACTTCACCCGCGTGGATCTTGATCATGATATAAGCTTTCATGGTTTCTCCTTTTGTTCAATTTCTTGTTATGAAGGAAAGTACCTAATGAATAAGCAAACGCCCACGGCGCCGCCGCTTGCACTTATATAATAGCAGGTTTAAGCTGATTTTTTACTGCCCAACCATGACCCAATTCCAGCGGCGATCAGTGCTCCCAAAACAATGACACCAACGATCATCCCCCCGCTTTGAGGTGAGGTGGGCGAGACGGGCAAAGGCGTGGCGGTGGATGTCAGCGTTGGCGTAACAGGATGCGTAGCCGTGGAAGTTGGAATACCAAAGGTCGCAGTGGCGGCGACTGTCGGTGTGGCTGTTTTGACTTCGGGCTTGCGGACAAGGAGTTTTTGCCCTTCAAATATTTCGTCGGTTGAGAGACCGTTCAAAAGTTTGAGGTCTTCAATGGTGGTGTTGTAGTTACGAGCAATGCCCCACAATCCTTCATCTGCCTGAACCAAATGATAGACCGTTCCGTCTGCCATGGGCGTATTTACAGCCATCCCCACCGGCTGCGTACCCGATGGCGTGCCTGTGGATAAATCGTTTGTTTTAGTTCCTGCGTTCAGAACATAATATGTCACGCCGCCTGCAACTGCAAAACCTGCGCCGACATCTTGCAGGTCGGCTGAGATCATGGTCTGCAAGTCTTCGGGGTCAGCCTGCCAAATATCAACGACGCCTGAGGCGGTTAAGGATGTGGTCGAGGCAAGATTCTCGAAGAACAAGCCGCCTTGCGAGAGATCACCTGCAACAGAATAGCCCGCTGTAATAGCACGTTGGAAAGGCGGGTTACCGGTTACATCAAAATGAGTCATCACACCTGCGCCGGCGATGTATTCAGCATGGGCTTGGGCAATGTCCATCAGAATGGGATTTATTGTGTAGAACGGCAATTTTTCAACGGCGCGTAAATTATTCACCTCGGTGATTAAATCCAGGGCTGTGAAGTTGGGAGAAAAATGCACGGGCTGCGCCCCAACCTGCTCGGACGGAAACAGGCTCAGGGTTAAGAAAAGAAGCGGGATTAATATCCAAAAACGTTTCATGCCAAAATTATACCGTCATGTTTTGCAATCATAGCCTTCTCAAATGTCATGGTTGTGTGTAAAATTATATATAATATATAATTTTCAGGAGGCATTCCATGCCCGTTTTTACGCCAGGTCGTCGGTGGCAGCCACCGTTCATGCCGTTCAAACGCGAGCCATTCAAAAAGCGCGCACTCGCCAAAATAGAGATCGCAGTGAAGGGTCCGCTGTTTGGCTGCCGCATGTGCGGCAACTGCCTCCTGCAAGAGACCGCGCTCATCTGTCCGATGGAGTGTCCGAAGGGTTTGCGAAACGGGCCGTGCGGCGGGTCAACTCCTGAAAAATGTTACGTGGATGAAACCCGTCCGTGTATCTGGTATAAAATTTTTGAGCGTTCTTTTAAGTTTGGGCGGGAGGAGCAATTGCTGGAAGTTTTGCCGCCGCTGGATTGGAACAAAGTGGGGACTGATTCGTGGGGCGATGTATTTGACCAAACAAAAAAAATCGGTGTGAAGAAGATCGTCTCGGGTCTGACTCAGCCTGAAGCTGGTTCTGTTTCGAAAACATTAGACTCCATCTTTAGACCCGTCCGACAGCCCGAATGGTGGCAGGGAGATTCACTTTACCATGCGCCAAAATATACCGAACCCGTCTCTGAGCTTGAGCGCAGATTGAAGGCGGGCGAGTTCGTGGTTGCCGCAGAGATTGCGCCGCCCATTTCCGTAAACACTGAGAAACTTAAGCACAATATAGAATTGATCAAGCCGTATGTGGCGGCGATCAATTTCACAGACAACCCGTCGGCAACTCCGCGCATGTCTTCGCTGGCGTGCAGTAAATTGGCGCTCGACCTGGGCGCGGAACCTGTGATGCAGATCGCGGCGCGCGACCGAACGCGCGTGGGGTTGCAATCTGAGGTGATTGGCGCGGCGGCTTTGGGTATGCGGAATATCCTGTGCATCACCGGCGACAGCATGGTACTCGGCGCAACTCCGCGCGGACGCATGGATATTGTGGATGTTGATTCGGTTCAAATGCTGTGGATTCTGCGGCGGATGCGCGATGAAAGAAAATATCTAGACGGGCGCGAGATCAAGACTCCGCCGCAATATTTTCTCGGTGCGGCGGCTTCGCCATTTGCATCCAATATGAAATTTCAGGCGTTGCGCGAACAGAAAAAGGTTAACGCGGGCGCGCAGTTCTTCCAAACCAACGTGGTTCTGGATGCAGACGCGCTGGACGAATGGTTGAACGAAATTGCCAAGCGGAATATTTTAGACAAGGTCTATATCATGATCGGCATTACACCGCTCAAGACTTACAAGACTGCTGTTTACATGAACGATAAAGTGCCGGGCGTATTTGTCCCTGAGAAAATTTTGAAGCGCATGGAAAACGCCAAAGACAAAGGCAACGAGCAAGAGGAAGGCGTGCAGATCACACTGGAGTTGATCGAAAAGATCAAGACCAAACAAGGCGTGCATGGGATTCATCTCATGGCGGTCGGCTGGGAAGACATTGTGCCAAGGATCGTGACAGAAGCGGGCTTGGCGCACTAACTAACTCACCTTACTCGCCCTCATCCCCAACCCTTCCCCCGATGGGGAAGGGAGTCTCCTCACCCTTCGGGAAAGGGCTAGGGTGAGGGCGAGTTGCGCAATCCGTCTTGCGTAAGTCCTAAAGAATCAAATCTGCATAATCGGTGAAATCTGCGGATGGATTTTCGCTTTTTCCCGTTGAAAATGGAAGAACCCAAAAAGGAATTTTATGTCTGCATCTATTTTTGACGAATTGGAAAAAGTTTATCCCGACATCATCAACATAATGCCAGACGATGTTTTCAACACGCACGAATTCATGCTCGTGTTAGTGCGGGAACATCAAGAACTTTATGTTCAGGCGCTCATTGAATATTCCCAGCACGAACAACCGTCCCAGATGGTGATCGGACAAATTGTAGAAATATTGAAGAAACGCGATGACCTGGTCACCTATCTCAGAAGTGAGGCTATCGAAAATGTGTTTGAAAAAAGCCATGATTTTGAGGTCTGGCAAAAAGTGCGAAGGCATGGGTAGCTAAAAAGAACATCCCCCAAGTCCAATGGACTTGGGGGATGTTTATTGTAATTTACTTCTTTGGTGCGGCTGGCTTCTCTTGTTTCTTCTTCTTCTTTTTATCTTTATCCTTGCCTTTTCCTTGCTCTTTATTAGCCATGTTTAGCTCCTTTCCAAAAACCAACTGCGTTGATTTTTGGCTTAATTTTTTAGTCTTTACTTACGATAGAGTCAAAGCAAAGACACAACTTAGTTCTGACAATATAAATTATATCACCGGCAAACAGATGGGTTACTTCTCGAATTCAACAATTCCCAGCATAAAAATATTGCCTACAGATTGCACAGATTTAGCAGATTTTTCTCTTTAATCTGTGGATGAATATAATCCTTCGCTTCAGATCACCCGCCAGCCACTTTGACCTTGTAGCCCAGTTTCTGCAAAGTGTCGGCGATCTTCTCGCGGTGTTCGCCCTGGATTTCGATCACGCCGTCCTTGACCGTGCCGCCGCTGCCGCAGGCTTGCTTGAGCTTTTTCGTCAGCGCGGACAAATCCCCATCTGAAAGCGCCAGCCCCTTAATCAGCGTGACCGCTTTGCCGCCGCGTCCCTTGGATTCTCGGTGCAGATACACCGTCTGCTGTTGAGGCACCCCCTCCGTCCCGCTTCGCGAGACACCTCCCCCAAATCCGACAGAATTACCGTCGTATTTGGGGGAGGCAGGTGGGGGCTGTTTTTTGCGCAAATCTCCATCTTCGGAAGACCAGACGGTTTTGGATGTGTTTTGTGTCATGGCGTTAAGGATACAAGCAAACTCTGCATTGCGCCAGTGTTTATTGCTACTCCACCACCGTGACCGTGACCACGTTACTCTTCACCGTCTCGCCGCTTGTCGTTACACCCTCCGCCCAAAATTGATGTGTGCCGAGAGATAATGTCCACCAGGTTTGATACGAAGTGGTCGGTGCGGAGAGGGTCGTCAATGCAACACCATCTACGAAGAAGGTGACTTGCGCGAGGTCGGGAACTGTCAGCGTGGAGAATGCCAATTGTTGGGCACTCAGGTCAAGGCTGGGGGTGATGCGGTAGGTTGTGTTGTCGGTCGGCGACGTGAGGGTTAATCCGCTGGATGAGATTGGCGTCGCGTTGGCATCATCCAATAAAGGCAAACCTTGCGAGCGCGCCCAATCTTGCGCTGCAATGGGGAGATTGAGAACAACTTCACCTGTGGCTGAAAATTGATAAAAGGTGTCAGGCGTGGCGGGCTGGGTGCCTGCGATAAACCATTCGGTTTTGGTGTGCGGGC
>CAMCQT010000027.1 GCA_945877125.1 Candidatus Brevifilum fermentans
GCCAGCCAATCGGCGAGCGTGAGTTTCTCCGTCCACGAGGCGAGGTTGAACACCATTGGGATGGGATAGGTGACGTCGTCTCTGGCGCGTGCAATCAACTGGCGGGCGAGTTCCAGCAGCATGGTCGTCTTGCCAGAGCCAGGCGCGCCGAGAATCAGCAGGGAACGTCCCATACCGATGGAATCGAAAATCTCCAGCATGGATGTCTCTGCGGGGAGGGTTTCGTCGGTCGATTCTTTTTTGATCGCCCACGGATATTTGGTCACCGCTTCGGGGTCTTGTTTGATGCCCAAGTCCAATAACGCCGCGCCGTGCAGGGATGCGTCCAGCACGCCTTTGATCCATGCGTTTTCGACATGTCCCAGCAGTATGCGGCGGTTGCGGTGCTCGAGGGTTTCTGAGTCGCTTTTGAAGATGTTGAAGAATTTTTGGATGATGGTTTGGTTGACGGTGTTATTGTCCCCGATGATGACAGCGCTATCCACTACATCTCCGCCAATGGAGATGTTTTTGTTTTCAGAGGAAGCAGGCTTCTTGTTGGTAGGCATATTGGATTTTTAGCGGGATTATCCCCACTATCCACTTATTATACGACCTCTTTTTCAGGCTCTATCGCCCAGTTTAAGCGCTGTAATGTGCAATTTGGATCAACTATATTTACAGAATCCATCTTACGTCTTATGCGCTCACTTATTTGAGCAAACCTAAAAGATTATCTTTTGTAAGCAGACCAATATCTTCGCTTGAGCCAAGGAACGGACGCACGTCATCCAGCGCCTGCTCAAATGAAATTGTTTCGATTTTTGAGCGCACGATCTCACGCCAGTTTCCAATTGTTAGACTCGGGGCCGTCCACTCGGTTTGTGTCAGCGCATGATTGAGCAAAACCAAATTGGGATCCGGCCAGCCCTTGTCGCTCAAATACCAGATTAGGTCATAAAGGTCGCGTCCCTTTATATAGGGACGTTGCAGAATCGCGTGAAGTTTTCCAGCCAGCAGGGATGCGCGGTCGTGGTGTTGTAAATTGAGCAAAACATGACGGCGAATCAAAGAGGTTTCCAGCGTAGCCCCCACTGGCGGGTTGGTATCCACTTCGAGTTTGACTGCCAGCATTTCATCCTGATGCGGGGTCAGTTTCAATTCATAAAGCAATCCTGAAAATCGAATGAAAGCGCTGTGAACTGTCTTTTGATCGTTTACCTTGAGCGTGATGGCATAGCCCTGTGCTTCCATGTCTTTTCGAATGGATTGAAGGTATGAACGAAAATCATAGGACGCAGATTTTCTTTCAAGGGCAAAATCAAGGTCTTCGGAATAACGCGGAAGTGAATACAAGAACCTCAATGCGGTGCCGCCATGAAATGCGATGGTGGTCATTGCGCCACTGCGCTGCAAACTTTGCAGGATCAATGCCTGCAAATATTCGCGAGTCAGGTTGCGCGCTTCAACAGGGGTTGATGATTGAATCAATGTCTTTAGATATTCTTTCATGGCAACTCCTCGTATTCATCTTTTTCCTGCGCGGCAAGTTTTTCGATTTGAGCGGAAATTCGCCGCCATTTCGGTTTCGCGGCACGCTCAGCAAACTCGTTCAAGCGGACGAGATCCAGACGCTCCATATTTTGCAAACGGAGCTGGCTGAGGTAATTGGAAGAATCAGCCTTGGGCGTGAGATGTGCCAGGTCGAGCAGAGCCTTCTCGGGCGTGGCAACAAACGCCTGCTGTCCCTGGGAAAGTTCCACGAGTTGATATCCAAAAAAGAAATGGGGCGCAAGATGCTGGAAGTGAAATCCGCCGTCCCATTGTGACGGGCGAAGCATGGTCATGCTCAACGTCCGCGGAGTATATTCGGGGATCAATCCATAAAAAGCTAGTGCAGATTGCGCACTTACATAAGAACCTGGCATCAAGGCATTTGCGATCAGGAATGGATGCGGGATGATGTTTTGATACGGCGGGGCGAGGGTATAAAGTCCGCGCCGCAGTTGACGAATGCGCCCGCTTCGCACCCAACGGGACAGTTGGCGCTGCACATCAACAGAATCCACATCCCCGGCAAGAAGCAGCCCCGTTTCAAAAAAGGGGAGTTCTCCAACAAGGGTTAGTAGTTTCTCGAATTTCATACATTTATTATGCCATAAACGGCAAGTTGTTGCAATAAAAATATTTCAGTCAAATCTTCGGTGATCCCCGCTTTTTCATCTTTGTTTTTCTGCCAGCCCCCATTCCAATGTCGTGAAACGATGTGCCACATTGTTTCACGGGACTGCCTGCCAGTACGCACAACTTGCGGGCACGGGTGATGGCAGTGTAGAGCAGATTGCGCTGGAGCATAGTGTAGTGTTGGGTCACGATCGGCATCACCACCACAGGAAATTCTGATCCCTGCGCTTTGTGGATCGAGACAACAGACGCAAGGATCAGTTTGCTAAAGAGATCATGTGATAATAAAAAAAACAGATTGCCACAATTCTGTGATGGTCTGCTTTAAGGGATCAAATGACTTGTCCAGTGAAGCAACTTGAAAAATCTTCTGGGTTCAAAAAAGTGTCAATAAGGTTGAGAGCAAATTCCCTGCAACCAGAGAGCGTATCGCTATTATCACTTTGCATTGCCAGATAAATTTTTATCGTCACGGACGAACTTTCCAAAAATGTTCAAAACACCTTATTGAAGCAGTCTCAAAAGATTATTTTGGGAAGCCAATTAACCATGATAAATCCTCAGGTTCATCTTTTTCCTGCTGGTTCAGTTTTTCGATTTGAGCGCAATTTGAATCTACCTCGGTTTCATAGTGCGCTTTACGAACTTGTTTAAGCACATTTTTCTAACGTCTCGAATTTTCAATTACAGCAAATGGATAAATTCAAGAAAGAGATGTGTAACTTGATAACATAAAGTTATTCCATTTCACAAGCTGGTTGACAAAAATAAGTTAAGCATATAAAATCTTTGTTGCCTGAAGTGTGAGTTTCCTTTGGGATGATTCCGCCGATTAGCCTCTTTCCGAAAGGAAAGGGGCTTTTTTTGTTATTTTTTTTAAATTGATAAGGAGATATGTCAAGTAAAAAAGAAACAACGGTGAATCCAACAAGCAGCGCTCTTATGCAGAAAGATGCCTTTAGACCTTACAAATAATATATAGCGTGCATCTATGCACCTGCTATTTATCATACCGACCAAACGACATGTCAGTGATATTTGACAACTCAACCAAATAAAACATCGCACATATACAAAGAGGAAAAATGGAAAACAAACAAAACCTTTCAATTGATTTGAAGACCGAAGAATTCGCTAGAGAGTTGGGGTTGCAATTGCGTCTCATATTTATGGAGGAGAAATCCGAAAAACAAGTTTCTCTCGACAAGGTCGTAAAGCCGATTGTAGCCCCTGCAACGTCTAAAAAAGATAAGGTGAAATAATGAGCGACGAATTCAACTTTTCAAAGCCTAAAAATATTACGGCCGACCAGGTTATCCAATACCTCACAAAAATCGCAAAAGACAATCCTGAGCCTGAAACAAATCGCGCTGTTATCTATGTGCGCAAGTCGCGTGTAATTTCAGGCATTTCGTATTACTCTCCTGAGATACAAGAGAAGGACTGTCGCGGTCTTGCTGTAAGAAATAATTTCGAGGTTCAAAAAGTGATTACCGACCTGGATCGGTCAGGCAAAAATTCTGACAGACCCGGACTGCAGGAAATCTTAATGATGGCACGGAATCGTGAAATTGACTATGTGCTTGTCCAGTACATTGACCGAAATTACCGCAACGGACTCAGTATGTTGAAATTCTATGAAAAACTTGGCGAGTATGGGGTTTCTATTTTGTCAGTTCATGAAAACATCAACACTAATGACTTTCAGGGTCGTTTTATGCTTTTCATGTATTCGATCA
Source organism: Candidatus Brevifilum fermentans (assembly GCA_945877125.1). GTDB lineage: Bacteria > Chloroflexota > Anaerolineae > Anaerolineales > Villigracilaceae > Villigracilis. The sequence goes on from CAMCQT010000027.1 coordinate 3,903, forward strand.
TGGCAGAATGGCCCATCCACTTGACCTCTGAGCGCGCGCGGGCAACTGCCGAAAATCTGAAAGAAAAAGGACGACATCATGGGGCTTATAGACTGGGTTATTGCAATGGAGTTTGTTCTAATTGCAAAGACCCGAACGGATTTGACTATTGCCCGTTATATGGTGGTCACAATCGTGTAGAAAGTGAAAATGGACGTGTCCAGGTTCCACATCCCATTGAAAAGCACGCGGTTGTGTTGATTGTAAGTATGTATGAGGCTGGCTATAGTTCCAGAGAAATCGCAAGGCATCTAAACGATAATCTCTTTTTAGTTGATGAAGTAAACGTTAAATTTAGAACCAAAGGAATCGCAGGATATAAGGAGCCTGGCAAATTTACTTCTGAAAGCATAATAGGCATTGTCCGAAGCCCGTTTGCTGTTGGGGTCGTGGCGCATTATCCAACAGCTAAATTGAATTTACAGGACGACATCGAGAATCCAAAAAAGTACAAGATAACCGTCAAGAACCGACGTATTCCCGAAAAAACCTACGCGGGCAAACATGAGGCGTTGTATCCATACGAAGTTTGGGAGAAAAACCAAACCATACGAATTTCGAAGAAGAAGGTCCCCACAAATTCAGAAAAGCCCAACCGCACCTACCTGCTGCGGGGCATCGCCCAATGCTGGGAGTGTCTACCCTATACAAAGCCAGATAAAACAGTCTCGCTGCGCGGCTCCACCAACGGCTCGGGCAAAGCCATTTACCGATGTGCCAGTTTGCATGGACGCAAAAAAGACAAGCAGTCAAAATTAAATCTCACACAATTCGATCTTATTTCCAGCCATGATGAATATGCTCCAAATTTACGAGAGCTACATCCCAAGCCCATTCTTCAAGCGGCGTTATTGGAGAAACAAGTTGAAGACCTAGTCTTGAACCTGGAAATCCCACAGGAGTGGTATGAGAGAATTCTGGCTTATATGGTTTCCGATGAGGGACTGAGTGAGTACAAAAGAAAGAATTACAACCTCAGTACTGAGTTCAAAAAGTTCAGGGATATGTATTCTGAAGGAGATATAGACTCTGCTGAATATACTGCAAAGAAAATGCAAATATCAACAGAACTGACTAATTTAAAGCCCAGCTCAAATCCTGACCTGCATCATATTATCCCGGTCATAAAAGATTTCCCCAAGCTATGGCAAATGTTGTCACAAGAAGGAAAACATATTTTATTGCGCGTTATATTTGAGCGCATTTATTTTGATGGAAACGGCCAGATTCGTGAAGTCAGAGCGCATGCCCCCTTTGACACCATACTTAATCTACATACCGATTGCGAATAATTGAAAGATGAGTTATGTGTCGAAATATTTTTCGAGCAAAACCATAATGGCATCTGCAACTTTTCTGCGGGTTTTTGGATCAGATATTTTGGCGATTTTCATGGCGACATCCACAGATTCGATTGGAAGTTTTCCTGGCGTGTCGAAAGAAACATCGAATACTTGCAGCCTTGGCCATAATGCCAATTCAAGAAATTCGTTGGGATTTACTTCAAAGTGATTTGCCAGATAAACGCAGCTCGTCAGGCTTGGGCGCTGCCCGGAAAGAATCCGCTGGATGGAAGCATTATCCAGCCCAGCGCGCAGGCTTGCCTCCCGATAGTTTTCATTTTTTTCTTCGAGCAATTGGTGGATCCGTTCAATCAACGGCTGCGGTTTATACGCTTTCTTATATGCGCTTTTTAATCTCTTGGCAAGTGGTTGCTGCTCGATCATACTAACTCCATCATTCAATGGGATAAAATATTTTAATAATTATAACTTATGAAACAAAAGGAGATTTGAAATGCAGGAAGCAACAGGTTCGGGATTTCTAAGGGCGGCAGGGTATCGCCGTGTTTCCATGCGTGAACAGGTTGATGGCTTTAGCCTGGACGCACAGGAAAACAGCATAACAAAATATGCAAGGGAGCAGGGCTGGAAATTGATCAACATTTACCAGGATGCGGGCATCTCAGCCAAAAAGGGAAGTCATCGCCCAGCGTTTGAGAATCTGCTGGCTGATGCGAAGTTGAAAAAGTTTGACGTTGTGATTGTAGACAAGGTAGATCGCTTCTACCGTCATCTGGGCGGATTGCTGACAACCCTTGACGTGTTAAATAGCTATGGAGTCTCGTTTGTCTCAGTACAAGAGCGAATCGACTTTACAAGTCCCTGGGGAAAGTTAATGCTATCCGTACTCGGCACGCTTGCAGAAATATATCTTGATAATCTTCGGCAGGAAGTTCGCAAGGGAAAGTTGCAGCGCGCCCGACAGGGGCTGTGGTTGGGAGGGACACCATTTGGTTATTGCAACGGATTATGCTCCAAATGCACAGACCCAAATGGGCAGGGATATTGCCCGGAATTTGGACAGCCTGATAAGAGAAACGGAAAGGCGCTTGTTCTTCATCCAGTGGAAAGCAAAGTTGTTGCCCAGGCTTTCGATTGGTATACATCCGAGAACTATAGCTTCCGCACCATTGCTGACAACTTGAATCAGTTTGAAGTTCAACTTTCCAACAATCAAAGTGTGCCTGCTCGCCAAAAAGGATTGCCTGGCAGGTCCGCGCCCCATTCCTTCAATCGTGATACGGTACGAGATCTGTTGGGCCGAATGGCTTATGCTGGGAAATTAACCTATCAGGGGGTAGACAAGGACGGGAAACATCGAAAGAGAAAAAATCCATCCGAGATTTTTGAAGCCACCCACGACGCGATCATAAGCCTTGAGACATTTGAAAAGGCAAAAGAAATACGGGAAACACGATACAAGAATTGTTTCAGCCGCAATGATCGCCCAGTGCGGGTTTACATGCTTACAGGTATTCTGCATTGTGGATATTGCGGCGGTTCCATGAGAGGCGTCTCCAATGGTTACAGGCGTTATTATGTGGATGGAAACCAAAGGGATAAATCCTGTCATTGCCCCCAAAAAACAATTTATGCCGAAGAATTTGAAAAGCAGTTCTTGGACTGGATTAACGGTATATTTGAAAATATAAATTTGGAAGAGGATATTCAAAATGAAGCCGTAGCAAAAATTCAGGAAAAGCGGCTCAATCGTTCAAAGGATTTATTTTTACTCGGCGAGATTGACTACGCTTCCTTTGTTGCAGAAAAGAAACGCACAGATGATATAAAAGAAGCCTTGCATGTTATAGAAGCGCGTAGTATAATAAAATTCGTACAAGAAAGTAAATCCCAACTTCTTGATTGGGAACATCTTTCACAACTTAAACGCAAAAGGCTGCTGCAAGGACTAGTTGCAACAGCCTACGTGCGTGAAAGCGCATTCGTGGCAGCTCAGCCTACTTTTGCGTTTCAACCTACAGTGGCTTCACAGTCACAAGGACTGCGAGCGTGTAACAGCGGGGAGGGCGGGATTCGAACCCGCGACTGGTTTAACCCAGCACTCACTTAGCAGGCGAGCCCATTCAGCCACTCTGGCACCTCCCCAATTTTTTTGTAGTAGCGACTTCTTACATTCGGCTAGTCGCACAAGGACAGTTGCTAAAGCTGTCACTACGGAATAATCAGCCTGGCGGAGGGGGTGGGATTCGAACCCACGTTGGTGTGACCCAAACATGTTTTCAAGACATGCGCCTTCAGCCGCTCGGCCACCCCTCCAGGCGAAAGCCATTTTACCATATATCAGCATCGGGTTGGTATAATCGCCGCCATGACTGAAAGAGATATGCAAAAAGCCGCATTGCGCGGTGAACCTTCTTATGTTTGGCGGGCAGGTCAACAACGCCGATTGGATATGATCGCACAAGCCGCAGGCTCGCGCATTGACGGGCTTGTACTTGAAAACGGCTGCGGAGTGGGAATGTATGTCGAGAAACTGACCAGCCTCGGCTCACACGTGATCGGATTGGAATATGATTTCGAGCGGGCAGTTGAGGCGCGGGTTAATTCAGATAAAATCTTCAACGCCGCTGGTGAATTCATCCCGCTGCCTTCTTCGATCTTTGACCTGATCCTCAGCCACGAAGTGATCGAACACGTGCAGGATGACCGCGCCGCCATCTGTGAGATGATCCGCGTTTTGCGAAGTCCCGACCCCACGTCGGGGAAACCTGGCGGGCGCGCGGTGATCTTTTGTCCTAACCGCGGATATCCGTATGAGACGCACGGCGTCTTCTGGAATGGCAAATATTATTTCGGCAACAAATTATTCGTGAACTATTTGCCGCGCGCATTGCGAAATAAACTTGCGCCGCACGTGCGTGTTTATTCAAGAAGTGATATGCAAAAATTGTTCGATGGATTGAACGTAAAATTCATTGAACGCACAGTCGTCTTCGGGGCATACGATAATATTATTGCGCGCTTCGGTATGCTCGGAAAATTCCTGCGCGCGATCTTGCAGTTTCTCGAAGCCACACCATTGAAGGGGTTGGGACTTTCACATTTTTGGGTGGTCGAAAAGTTGTAAAGCAAAAAACCTTCAAGTTCCTCAAAAAACCTCTATGGATTCAGCCAATCAACCAACCGTACACTATCAAATGGCAAGTCAACTTTATAGGCTTTCCATTCATCTACATTTACCATCGCGATTGAAGTGTTGTGGTCACGGTTTATAGTTCCAAAAGCGACCCATTTGCCATCCAAACTCCAAAAGGGATATTTGGGAATTTCCTCAATGCCATACATGGAAAACATTTCTTTTCCGTCACGACTAAATATTAAGATGTGGGAGTGTTCTTCATCAAACATATCCATACGATGAGTTTCTTCTTTTTCCGTCCATTCCATGCTCTGAAAGGCTAACCAATTACTATCTGGACTCCACACAAGCTTTCTGTTATGCCAGGTTTCGCAAACACAAATAGTAATGTTCCAATAATATGGCGAATAAGTGTATAAAATCTGTCCCTTCTCTGTCTCAACATCAAAAATTCCAGTTGCCGTTTTATTCCATCCATCTATATGGGCGATATCCCAGGCGATCTTCTTTCCATCTGGCGACCATGACGGATTAACAATATCAATCGAATCTTCGTAAGCAGGCGCTGGAATATTCAAGCCGAAATCTTGTGAATTCAGCTTTTTCTTTGTCCCATCTTTGTACAATATTATTCCACCGTCATAAGCTATTGCGTTTCCGTCCGGGGAAACACTTGGCGGAGCATAAACACCTTGCTCGTCGTCTAAAACACGATATGTTTTTTTCTTTTGATCTATTTCAGTAATAAACCTATTGCTTTCCCAGCGTGGAATTACCATTCCCATCTCCGCTTTAGTATTAATCTCAATAGGTTGCGAGGCAACAAGTATTTTGCCTGGATCGTTTTGAAAAAATACCGCGCAATCAAAAGAATAAAAAAAACATAGTTCAGCGCGGTCAGGTGTGTTGCTCAAATTTGCGCTTTGCCAAGTCATTAAATCAAGCGACCAAAGATCGCGATTGTAATTTTTCTCGCAGTGAACAAAATAAAATAAAAACAATCCATCTGACGACCAATCAAACATATCAGATTCTATATTGCAACCAAAAGGGGCGGAAAGGCGGCGCGCAATTCCATTGACGCGATCTTCGACCCATACTTCGCCATCCATGCTGTTTTTTATTGGGTCCAAAACAATCAAGCGTTGATACACAAGCCAGCGTTGATCGTCAGAAATTATGGCATCTCTCTCGTTGGTTATGTAAGAAAGTTTTCCGTCCGCGCCAACACTCCAGAGTTCTAAGTCATACGCAGAATGAACATTTTGAAAAACTAAACCAGGTTGTGGTGATATTAAGGGAAGCGGCGACAATGGAGGCGGAGCAGTGCTTGTAACGTAAGGTGTTTCTGTTGGCGTTAGAGTGGATTGCAATATAGCCTGCGGCGATGGCGTTGCTGTTTCTATTTTTATTGACGCAGACGGCGTGATAGTTTCCCTATTTGCAACATGTGAACATGCGCTCAGGATAATTGAAAACAATATCAAGATGTAAATTCTTGGGATTCTGATCAAAATAACCGACCTTACTCAAATAAAAAGTAGCGACTGGAAATGTCGCCACTTTTTAACTTTCTACGTGTGTATCGGATTTCCCGTCGCTGCGTGTGCCGCTTCCATGATTGCCTCTGAAAGCGTGGGGTGCGCGTGCACGTTGCGGGCGATCTCATGCGGAGTGAGTTCCATCATGTGCGCCAGAGTCAACTCGGGGAGCAGCTCGGTCACTTCGGGTCCGATCATGGATGCGCCGAGAATTTCGCCGTATTTTTCATCCACAACGATCTTCACGAATCCGCTGTAGTCACCCATGCCAAGCGCCTTGCCATTTGCCTGAAATGGGAAACGCCCGATCTTTACAGTCAGCCCGCGTTCCTTTGCCTGTGCTTCGGTGATTCCGAATGACGCGATCTGCGGCATGCAGTACGTGGCGCGCGGCATCATTTCATAATCCAGCGTGACAGTTTCTGCTCCCGCAATATTCTCAGCGCAGATAATGCCCATCGCCGAGCCGACATGCGCGAGCATCAGTTTGCCCGTCAGGTCGCCAATCGCCCAAATGCCAGGGACACTCGTCTGCATTTTTTCGTTGACTTCGACAAAGCCGCGCTCGCTGATCTTGACCCCGACCTCTTCGAGTCCGAGTCCTTTGGAATTGGGGCGGAACCCAATGGCGACCAGAGCTTGGTCCGCCTCAAGGACAGTTTCCTTCCCTTCGGCAGAGACCTTCACCTGCACGCCGGTGGCCGTGGCTTCGACAGATTCGACTTTGTGTCCGGTCATTGTTTTGATCTTGCGCTTCTTGAATTCCTTCTCAAGTTCCTTTGAGATTTCTTCATCTTCCAGCGGAACAATGCGCGGCAGCATTTCGACGATGGTTACATCGACGCCGTAGGAACTCCAGATGGTGGCAAACTCCACGCCGATGGCGCCTGAGCCAATGATGACCACTGACTTGGGAAGTGTGGTTTGCAAAATGGCTTCCCAGTACGTGATGACTTTTTCGCCGTCTACTTTCCAGACGGGCGGTACGGTTGCGGATGCGCCGGTTGCGACGATGATGTTTTTGGCGACCAATTCTGTCAGCTTGCCATCTTTATCGGTAACGGAAACAACTGTCGGCGTGGTCAGATGCGCTGTTCCCATGAAGACGGTGATGTTATTTTTCTTCATCAAAAAGCCAATGCCTTTGACAAGGCGATCTGAATTTTGGCGTGAGCGTTTGACTGCGGCGCCGTAATCCAGTTTGAGGTTGTCGAAGGAAAAGCCAAAGTCCTTGCCGCGCTCGCGCAGAGTGTGAGCGACCTCGGCATTTTTGAGCAGTGACTTCGATGGGATACAGCCGACGTTGAGGCAGACACCTCCAAGCCATTGCTTGTCCACGATTGCAACTTTTTGGTTGAGTTGTGCGGCGCGGATCGCGGCGACATATCCCGCAGGTCCTGCGCCAATCACGATGACATCAAAATTTTCTGACATTTATTTTCTCCTAAACCGAATCATGAAATGATTCCTGTAAGTTTTTAAGATGCGTTGGCGGCATAAAAGTTACGAGAGATTGCAGCCAGCGCTTCCGCGTTTACTCGTTTTTTTTATTTTGCTTTTCGGGCGGTCAGCAGAAAAACGGGAAATATCTTCTCGGCATCGCCAACTTTCTTTTTGATCTCAAAAGCGGTTGAAAATTTTACTTCTGTAAAGCCAGCCTCTTCGACCGATTGTTGAAGTTCGGCGCGTTCAAAGCCCTGGTGGATATCGGTTGTGCCTGCGGGGTGAAATGTGCCATCTTCTTTATCGAGGTCGGCGATGCAGAGTATTCCCGCAGGTTCGAGCAGGGCGTGGAATTTTTTTAGAATGGCTTTTGGATCTTCGATATGATGCAAGGTTAGGAGCGAGTAGGTCAAATTGAAACGCTCGGCGGGCAGGGAATCAATCGAAAGGTCAAGCCGCGTGGAGCGCATGTTTGTTACGCCTGCGGCGGTTATTTTTTCGTCAAGCACATCCAGCATACCCTGCGATGTATCCGCGAGGGTGATCTGTCCCAACTCAGATTGAAGGGCAAAGCTCAACAAGCCTGTGCCGCAGCCATATTCCAAAGAGGTCATTTTTTGTGTGAGCGGAATTGTACTGCGAATGGCTTCTGCCACCACGCGGGCGCGTTCCACTTTTTGGGGATCAGAATCCCAGTCTTTTGCGCGTTCGTCAAAGTTTGTCATATTTTCCTTTTATGTCATTGCGAGAAGGTGCTCGTCCGTCGAAGCAATCTCCTAATTCACAGGAGATTGCTTCGGGCAAAAGGCAAGAGCGCCCTCGCAATGACATGCACTAATTCCAATTTTCCAGTGTCTCTTTTACTTTTGCCAAAAACCAATCTGCGGATGCGCCGTCTAAAATGCGATGGTCGAACACAAATGACAGGTAAACCATCGGACGGATGGCAATTGCGTCATCGATGACGATCACACGCTTTTGCATCGCGCCGACCCCAAGGATACCGCATTGTGGCTGATTTATGACAGGGAAAGCGAACAACGATCCGCTGACGCCGTGATTTGTGAGGGTAAATGTTCCGCCCTTTACTTCATCAGGTTGCAGTTTTTTATTCCGCGCGCGGCTCGCAAGATCATTGACCGAGCGCGCCATTGCCAGAAGCGAGAGATTGTCCGCGCCTTTGATGACGGGGACGATCAATCCCTCCTCAGCAAGTGAAGCCGCCATGCCAATGTTTATGGCTCTGTGAATTAATACGCCTTCATCACTCCATGACGAGTTAACCAGCGGATAAGCCTTTAATCCCATCACAATGGCAGACATAAAATATGCAGTAAATGTAAGGTTGACTCCATCACGCTCAAACGCGGATTTGTTCGCTGCACGATGTTTTACCACACGGGACATATCCGCTTCCATGACGGTCAATACGTGCGGGGAAGTGTGTTTTGATTCAACCATGTGTAAGGCGATGGATTTCCGCATCGTTGTATGTTTAATGAGTTGGTCGCCTTCAATTGGTTTCAAAGTTGCAGGTTGCAGGTTGACAGGTTTTGCCGATGGAACAATTCCTGATTCCTGATTCCCGACAAAAGCCAATACGTCATTCTTCGTAATCCGTCCGTTCAAACCTGTGCCGTTCACCTGAGATAAAATCACGCCATACTCTGCCGCGATTTTCGCAACGACGGGAGAGATGAAACCAAGATCAGTCGCAGGTCGCAAGTCGAAGGTCACAGGTTGAAGTTCAACTGACTTTTGACTTTCAACCTTAGACACATCTGACACCTCAGCACTTTTGGCACTTTCAAAATTTTCTCCCGCCGCCCCGATCACCGCAAGCAACTCTCCAACTTTCGCAACTTGACCTTCTTCTATTTCGATTTTGAGAATCACACCCGAAGCAGGCGCGGGGACTTCGACGGTGACTTTATCTGACTCAACTTCAAGCAGCGGCTCGAACTCATTGACTGAGTCGCCGACCTGTTTGAGCCAGCTTGTGACGGTGACTTCGTCAACGCCTTCGCCGAGTCGTGGAACTAAAACTTTTATCGCCATAATTTCTCCTTAAGAATTTTCACCGCAGAGACGCGGAGAGCGCGGAGTTTTTTATTCTTTAAGTCCCAGAACAAGGCGTTTTATGCCTTTTACAACTATTGGGACATTGAAATTAATAATCAGACCAACTTTCCAACTGCCGAGACGCATATATGTGAGAGCTTGTGCTTCATGGATTGGCAAAATACTGTCAATGGCTTTTAATTCAACAATGACTTCATTCTTTACAAGCAAATCGATTCGGTAGCCGCAATCCAATTTTGTGCCTTTATAAACTACGGGAAGTGGAACTTGTCTTTGAAATGGAATATTGCGTAAATGAAGTTCGTGACATAAACATTCTTCGTAAGCAGATTCAAGGAGTCCTGGTCCTAAATGTTTATGAACTTCAATTGCTGCGCCAATGATCGCTTCTGTCGTTTGGTTTACACCTTGCACAATTAACATATTTCTTCCATTCATACAAATCTCCTTTTGCTTTTCTCTGCGAACTCTGCGCCTCTGCGGTTAATAAATCTTTGGAAATGACTTAGGATCAACTTCGTTCATCATTTCATACACTGCATCAAAGATCGTTTCCGCGCTGGGCTTACTCCAATAATCTCCATCCGAGCCGTAAGCAGGTCTGTGTGCTGTGCCCGAGAGAGTCTTCGCGGGGGAATCGAGGTGGAAATAGCCGCCTTGTTTTTCGATGACTTCCTGCATCATGTAGGCGGTCGTTCCGCCTGGCACATCTTCATCGACAAATAACACGCGATTTGTTTTCTTGATTGACTCGACGATCATGCTGTGAATATCGAATGGCAAAAGCGATTGCACATCGATCACTTCGATCTCGATGCCAACTTTGCTGAGTTTGTCGGCGGCTTCCAGAGCCACTCTGCAAGTCGCGCCGTAGGTGACGACGGTCACATCCTTGCCTTCGCGGATGATTTCAGGCACGCCCAGCGGCAATGTCATTTCGCTGATGTTGTCTGGCAGGCGTTCTTTCACGCGGTATCCGTTTAGCACTTCAACGACGATGGCGGGTTCATCGGCTTTCAACAACGTATTATAAAAACCAGCCGCGCGGGTCATATCACGCGGAACCAAAACATACATACCGCGCACCAGATTGAGGATGCCAGACATGGGCGAGCCCGAATGCCAAACGCCTTCAAGTCTATGCCCACGGGTACGCACGATGACTGGTGCTTTTTGTCCGCCCGCGGTGCGCCAATGCAAAGTAGCCAAGTCATCGCTCATGATTTGCAAGGCGTACAGCACATAATCCAAATATTGAATCTCTGCGACGGGTCGCAGTCCGCGCATTGCCAAGCCAATTGCCTGTCCCAAAATTGTCGCCTCGCGGATGCCTGTGTCGGTCACACGCAGTGCGCCGTATTTTTCCTGCATCCCTTTGAAACCCTGGTTCACGTCGCCGAGCCTGCCCACATCTTCGCCGAATGCTATCAGTCGCGGCTCACGCGCCAGCGCGGAATCAAACGCGGCGTTCATAATTTCAAACCCGAACATCGTCCGCGATAACTTGGAATACACGGGCTTGACCTCGGGTACTTTCAACGCCGTGCCAGAATATAAATGCGAGCCGTAGCGTTCCACATTAACTTTAACGTCTTTGGCTTTCCATTGGATGAGGACTTGCTTTGTGGGATGGGATTCGTCGCGCAGCATTCGCAACGCTTCGTGTACTGCGCTGTGGATGTCACGCCTCGCCACCGTCGGGAGAGCGGACAGCCGATCTTTGAGGTTTCTCAACTCTGCGACATGGTCTGACGTACTGGCGATCTCGTCGAGCATGTCCAAGACTTGATTACGCTCTTCGAGAATCGGAGCGAGGAAATTATCCCATGCGGTTTTGCGGAATCCTTCCACAGCGGCGCGATCTGCCTGTTCAACAGAATCAAGCTCGGGCGCAGAAAGGACGCGCTGGTCTAACATCCACTTGCGCATTTTACGGACTCCGTCAAATTCCTCTTCCCACTTGAGCCGCTCTGGAGTCTTGTATCTTTCGTGACTGCCCGAAGTGGAATGACCTTGCGGTTGAGTCACATCAATGACATGCACCAGCGCGGGGATGTGGTACTCGCGCGCGATCTCAGCGGCGCTGAGATAGGTCTCGACCAACGCGGGATAATCCCAGGCGTGGACGGTGTAATGATCGAAGCCGCGCTCGATGGTTTCGGGCGGCGCGCTTGGGTCGCGCTCGAAGCCTTTGAGCAGCGTGCCGATGTTTTCCTTGACCATTTGAAATTGATTGGGGACAGAGATGCCGTAGCCGTCATCGTAGATGGTGACGATAGCGGGCGCTTTGAGCACGCCGATGGCGTTGACCGATTCCCAGAACATGCCTTCAGAAGTGGATGCGTTGCCAATGGTGGCGAAGGCAATCTCATCGCCGTTGTGCGAGAAATCTTTGAGATCATGCAGTTCATTTAATTTGCGATATAAAACGGACGCATACGCGAGACCCACCGCGCGCGGCATTTGTGCGGCGGTGGGAGAAATATCGCTTGCCACGTTGTACATTTTTGTTTGCGCACGCCATGTGCCGTTGGGATATAAATTGCGCGAAGCAAAGTGCGCGTTCATTTGCCGCCCTGCGCTGGCGGGATCGTACGTCACATCGGCATGGGAATATAATTGGGAAAAAAATTCCTGAATGTTCACCACGCCCAGCATGAACATCCAGGTTTGATCGCGGTAATATCCAGAACGCCAGTCCCCTTTGCGGAAGGCGCGAGCTATGGCGAGTTGAGCGATTTCCTTTCCATCGCCAAAGATGCCAAACTTTGCCTTGCCACTCAAGACTTCGCGTCGTCCAATAAGCGAAGCCTGTCTGCTTTGATAGGCGAGTCGATAATCTTTTATGATTTCTTCTTTATCGAGGGGAAGCGTAATAGAGCCCTTCTTTTTGTTGGGCATGTACTCTCTCTCCTGAATTGGATATGTTTAGGGGGATTATAACAAAGTGCAAAGGATGAAGGATGAATTATGAAGGAGGAAAAAAGTTCTTGACGTTAGTACGCCATTGGCGTATACTCACAATTAACCATGCAATTCATCGAGACCAGTGTGTTTACCCGCCAAATTACATCATTGCTTACAGACGATGAGTACCGTCAATTGCAAATTGCTTTGACAACTCATCCTGATGCGGGTGCGATCATTCAACACAGTGGTGGGTTGCGAAAAATACGCTGGTCGAAGGGTGAACATGGAAAGCGTGGCGGCGTACGCGTGATTTACTATTGGGTGACTAAAGAAGCTCAAATTCTGATGCTCTTTATGTATCCCAAGAATGTACAGGATGATTTATCGCCACAGCAATTAAAGGTATTACGTGAGATTGTAGAGAAGGAGTTCAAATGAAAGACGAACTGTTCAATGAATTGGTATCCAGCGTCCGCGAAGGCGGGAGGATCTTACGCGGCAAAGCCAAGCCTGCCCGCAAGTTTGTGATCGAAACACCAGATGTGAAAAAAATACGCTCGAACTATAAACTTTCGCAAAATGAATTCGCCGCGTTGATGGGGATCAGCGTAAGCACGCTGCGCAACTGGGAGCAGGGACGCCGCACTCCAGAAGGTTCGGCGCGGGTGTTGTTGCAGGTTGCGGCGAAACATCCCGAAGTGATATGGGATGTGGTCAAGGTGAAGTCAACGGCGGTGTAGAAATAAGACCCTACCTTATAAGATAAAAGGCTTTGGACAGTTTCTCCAAAGCCTTTTCATTTGAAAATATTACCTGCCCATCTACTGATTACTGAACACTGACAACTGATTTCCTAGCTCTTCAACCTCTCCGCCACGATCTCCGCGACATCCTTGACTTGGATATTTCCGCCATCTGCTTTGGATGCGTCGTTCATCATTGTCAGGCAGAAGGGACATCCCACTGCAACCGTGTCCGCGCCCGTGGACTTGGCTTCGGCAAAACGCGCTTCGTTGACGCGTGCCGTGCCGTTCTCTTCTTCCTTCCACATTTGCGCGCCGCCCGCTCCGCAGCAGAAGGCTTTGGCTGAATTGCGTGGCATTTCAACGGTCAACGCGCCAGCCGATTTCAACACATCACGTGGAGCGTCGAACGTTTGATTGTGCCGTCCCAAATAACAAGGGTCATGGAAGGTCACTGATAACTGATCACTGCCCACTTCCAAACTGATCTTCCCCGCCCCAACCAATTCATTGATGAACTGCGTGTGATGGATCACTTCATAGTTTCCGCCAAAGGCAGGATATTCATTCTTGAGCGTGTGCAGACAATGCGGACAAGTCGTCACGATCCGCTTCGGTGCAACCTCGTTCAGGATTTCCACGTTCTGCGTTGCCAGCCCGAAGAAAATATCTTCGCGTCCCGCGCGGCGAGCCGAGTCACCTGTGCAGGCTTCGCTCTTGCCAAGCACCGCAAAGTTGACGCCAGCCGCGTTCAAAATCTTGGTAAAGGCTTGGGCTGTTTTTTGCGCGCGGGCATCGGTGGCGGGAGCGCATCCCACCCACCACAAAATATCAGGCTCAGGATTCTGCTCGATGGTCGGGACCTTCAATCCGTCCGCCCATTTCATGCGGTCAGCCTGCGACACATTCCACGGGTTCATGTTGCGTTCCATGCCCTTGAATGCGGATTCCAATTGCTTGGGGAAGGCACTTTCCATCATCGAAAGATTTCTGCGGATGTCGAGAATGTCACGCATCGGTTCGTTGCCGACGGGGCAAATGTCCACGCACGCGCCGCAGGATGTGCAAGCCCAAACCGCTTCTTCTGAAATCAACTCGGTCATCGCCACATCAGTCGTGCCGCCACCGTTGAAGTGGTAGCGCTTGTTGATTTCCAGCGCGGCGGGCGAAAGCAGTTTGCCCGTGTTGTACTCTGGGCAGACCTCCTGACAGCGGAAACACATGATGCAGGCATAGCTATCCATGATCTGCTCCCAGCCGAGGTCTTTCATTTTTGCCGCGCCAAACTGTTCGATGCTCTGGTCTTCGAGGTTGATGTAACTCAACTGCCCAATTGATTTTCGTTCAGGCTTCACCGCAAAATTGATCGGGGCGAAGAAAACGTGGATATGTTTTGAATATGGGAAATACGGAAGGAATGCTACAACTGCGCCAATGGATAACCAAAACGCCGCGTGTTCTCCGATGACCAATGCGCTCGGACTCATCCCCGCCCAAAGCTGGGACACTGCCGAGATGCTTGGCTGCCAGCTGTCAGTGTGACCTGCCAGCGCCAGTCCGAAGGATTCTCCCAAAAAGCGCATCAGGTTGTGGATGAAAATAAACGTCGCCACAATCGCCGAATCACGCAGGATTCCAAACCGCGCTTTGGGATTGAGCAGAGTCGTCTCGCGCGTGGTCAAAGTCGCAGGGCGCAGAATGAAGCGGCGGAATGCCAGCGCCACAATGCCGACGATAATCAGCACGTTGACGATGTCGGCAAGCAGTCGGTACAGTTCACCGAACAAGCCTGTGTTATCGAGAAGTTTGAAACCGGTGAAGGCGTAGATCAGATCGCCAAGGTTGATGAGCAAAAAGGAGAGGAAGCCCCAGCCGACGAGCGCGTGCAGAATGCTCGTCCACAGGCGGAAACGAAAAACGGGCTGGAACAATCCCACTTTGAGGATGAGTTCCCAGACCCGTTTGTAAGCCAGTGACCAGTCTATTTTTCCCTGCCCGCTGTTGATGTGACCCATAATGCGAGCAAAGCCTTGATAGGTAAAATACAACGATGCGATTGTTGCGAGGACGAACAAAACCATTTCAATCGGTGTGAGCATGGCGTCTCCAGTTTATGTCGTTGCGAGGGAGTTCTTCCCGAAGCAATCTCCTGCAATGACGAGTTCCGAATAGTTTAGCACAAACCTTGTGATAAAAAACAGTCATATAAGTCACGCTTCAAGCGTGACCTACTTCGTCATGTTCAAGCCTATTCTGACTTTCAGGTGATTGAGTAAAAAGATTCTTGATTTAGAATTACCCATCTTTAAGGAGAAACCATGGCTTTCCCAATTCGTTCAAAAATATCCCGACGTGATTTTCTAAAACTGGGCGGTGCGCTCGCAGCATCTTCGCTTGTTGCCTCTTGTGCGCCCAACCAAACCCCAACCGCCCCCGCATCCCAAACCGAACCCAAAATTCCGCAAGTGCTTCCATTGCAGGTGATGAATGTGACTGTGCCGCTGGCGGTGATCGCATTGAACCGCATGGGATTTGGTCCGCGCCCCGGGGATTTTGAATCCTTCAACGCGCTCGGCGCCACGGATGAAGAACGCCTGCGCGCATTCGTTGACCAGCAGCTTAATCCTGATTCAATCGACGACAGCGAATTTGAATCACGCTACGCCGCGGCAGGCTTTGAGACTCTGCATAAATCACTCGAACAACTTTATGCCGACCACATTGCCAACAATCCCTATGACTCGAACGATGACACGTATTGGGATTGGTACAGCAAGCCCGCCTACGAACTGGTGGATGCGACATTCTTGCGCGCGGTTTACAGCCGCAAGCAACTGGCAGAAGTCCTTGCGGATTTTTGGCACAACCATTTCAATATTTTCTTCTGGCAGGATGACGGCGTGCCGCTGTTGGTTTCATTCAACCGCGATGTTTTGCGCAGACACATGCTCGGCAACTTCAGGCAGATGCTTGAAGCGGTCGCACAGCATCCATCGATGTTGTATTACCTCAATCAAAATAACAGTTCCGACGCGGGACCCAATGAAAATTTCGCGCGTGAGTTATTTGAACTGCACACCCTCGGCGCAGAAAACTATCTGGGGGTGCGCGACCCAAATTCGGTGGAGAAAGATGCGAACGGCTTGGCAATCGGCTACGTGGACAACGATGTCTATGAAGCGGCGCGCTGTCTCACCGGCTGGCGCATCGACGATGATCTCGGCGAGTGGGAAGATGACATCGAAAAAACCGGCAACTTCATTTATTACAAACCCTGGCATGACCGCTTCAATAAATTGGTGCTTGGGCGTTACATCCCCGCCGATCAAGAGGATTTAAAAGACGGGCGCGACGTGTTGGACTTGCTGGCTTTCCATCCCGGAACAGCGCGTCACATCGCCCTGAAACTTGCCCGCCGACTGATCAGCGATTTGCCATCTGAGGCAGTCGTGCAGTCCGCCGCCGATACTTTCCTCGCGTACAAGGATGCACCCGATCAACTCAAGCGTGTGGTCGAAACTATTTTGTTGTCACCAGAATTCAGCCAGACATTTGGCGCGAAGATCAAACGTCCGCTCGAAGCCACCATTTCCACGATGCGCGCGCTCAATACAGATTTCACGAAAGCTCCCAGCGGCATCCCATGGATGCTGAGTTTGATGGGACAGGCGCTTTTTGAGCGGCGTTCACCAGACGGCTACGCGGATGTAAAAGAAGTTTGGGCGAATTCAATGTCCATTTTGTATCGCTGGAACTTTGCGGTGGGCATCACCGACAACTGGCTCGATGATGACGAGCAGGGGCGCACGATCCGCACTGATGTGTATTCGCAAACGCCCACAGACCTGCGCACCGCCGAAAGCCTCGCCGACTTCTGGATCAACCGTCTGTTGGGTCGCACCATGTCTGATAGCGACCGCTCCGCGACCATCGCAGTGATGGCACAGGAATACGGCACGCAAGATGCACTGCCCGATGACCATGTGAAATATGTCCTGCCCGCAATGGTGGAAGTGATTCTCATGAGCCCCGACTTTCAATGGAAATAAAAATGCCTAAATCAAATAATCCCCGCCGACAATTTTTACAAGGCTGTTCGTATGCCATCGCATCCATGGCAGGCGCGCGCCTGACCAATTTATCTTTTGCGCAAGAGGACAACCCATCGGATACGCTGGTGGTCGTATTTTTACGCGGCGGCTGGGATGCGCTGAATGTTGTCCCGCCGCTGCAAGGCGATGACCGCGGCTTCTACGAGAAAGCCCGACCCAACTTGCGCATCACCGATTTGCTTCCGCTCAACGACCAGTTTGGATTACACCCCGCGCTCGCTCCATTACATGACCTATACCAGTCGGGCAAAATGGGCATTGTCCACGCTGTGGGTTTGGATCACGATACCCGCAGTCACTTTGACGCACAGGAATTTATCGAGCTTGGCACGCCTGGCTCGAAGAGCACCACCTCCGGCTGGATCACCCGTCACTTGCAGGAGACAGGCGTTTCATCTATTTTGCCGGTTGTTTCAACTTCGGGTCAGCCCACTTCCCTGTTGAATTTTGTGCCAACTGTCAGCGTAAATTCCCCGTCCGATTTTTCGCAATGGGGCAATGATCTGGTCGGGTCACAGCAAATGGCTTTGCGTCAAATGTATCAAGGCAGTAGTCTTCTGCATCAGGCGGGCGCGCGCACTTTGGATGCGCTGAATATCATCAGCCCGTTGGTCGAAAAGGAATATCAGCCGTCCAACGGCGCAACCTACAACGACGATGAATTGGGTCGGCAGTTGAAGACCATCGCGCAAATGATCAAACTGGATGCCGGTCTGCGCGTGGCCGCCGTGGACTTTGGCGGCTGGGACACGCACGAATATGAGACCGAAGGCAATGGCGGATATATCGGCAACTTGCTCAACCAACTCTCTGCTGGGCTTGCCAATTTCTATCTTGATTTGGATTCGGGCTACACCGACCGTTTATCTGTGGTGGTCATCAGTGAGTTTGGGCGGCGCCTTGTGCAGAATGAATCCTACGGCACAGATCACGGGCATGGCTCGGTCATGCTGACCCTCGGCGGCAACGTCAACGGCGGACAGGTCTTCGGCGCGTGGCCAGGTTTGCACAACGATCAACTCTACGACCATGCCGACCTCGCCGTCACCACAGATTACCGTCAGGTATTAAGTGAGTTACTCAGCAAGCGATTGGGGAATTCAAATATTGAAAATGTCTTTCCGGGCTTTTCAGGCAAATATACCCCGCTGGGTATTTATCGATAAAAAAACTTCCGCAGGAAAAATCCTGCGGAAGTTTTTCTTTAATCCGCTGTTGACCAGCGGTCGCGTCCATTGTTCTTCGCTTTGTACATGGCGGTATCTGCGCGGCTCAGCAAAGTATCCCAGGTATCCACGCCCTTTCGAAATTGTGCAATGCCCACACTGATGGTGACACTTAAAGCCTGCTCGCTGTGATTGATGGGTATGATCATCTTGCGTATCTCTTTACATAAACGCATGGCTTGTTCCGCGGCGGCGTTTGCATCTGAGCTTGGCAAAAGGATGAGGAATTCCTCGCCGCCGTACCGTCCCACAATATCAGGCTGGCGGACGTGATCTTGTAGCTGCCCCGCAACCTGTCTTAAGGCTTCGTCTCCCACGGGATGCCCGTAGGTATCATTTACAACTTTGAAATGATCCACGTCCACCACCGAGATCGAAAGCAGGCTGTTGTATCTTTCTGCGCGCAAAACTTCATCCTGAAGTTTTCTGACGATCATGCGCCGATTAAGCAAAAAGGTGAGCGCGTCAATCTGCGCCACTTCCTGCGCCTGAATCATGACCCCTTCCATCTCGATCTGTTTATTGCGGGCTATTTTCTTTGAAACTTCACTCTCGATCTGGAACAATTTTACCTGCCGGTTCAAACGTTCGATAACTTCCTGAAAGGCAGATTCTGAATTAACTTCTTCGGCGACAAAAAGCAGATGTTCCTCCGAGATCGGGATCAACATACAATCACAATAGATAAAAATTTCTGCTTCGCTCAGCGGCGCCGGAAGTTTTGCGATCCAATGTTCTTCTGTCTTTGAGGCTAACCCGGAAGTGACCCTATTTTTGTCGTTTTGAGGAAAGAAATCCTGTAGATTATTGGCTGTTGGAAATAGTTTCCTGCACACTTCAAAAGCAGGATTCCATGAAACCAAAGTACCATCGCGTTCCACAAGCGCGGTCATACTGCGAATGTGCTCAAGCAATTCTCCCACATCATTTGTTGATAATAATTCCGCCAAGGGTTTCATAGATTCAATTTTAGTCCATTCATTTAGTTTTTCTATCCACCTTTCAATTTTAGCAACCGCCTATCACTGAGAGGGAAGAGCCTAAGCACAAAGTACACAAAGGTCACGAAGGGGAAAAATAAAATAATGCTCTTATCTCTCCTTTGTGTCCTTCGTGTTTAAAGAAAACTACCGCGGACCTTTTCTTCCAAACTGCTTTTCGAGATTATCCACAGACAAATGGATCATCGTCGGTCTGCCATGCGGACAAGTCCGAGGCGATGCGCAGGCTTCGAGATCATTTAACAACGCGCGCTGTTCTTCGCTCGTCAGAGTCTGTCCGCCTTTGACAGCCAGCCGTTTGCAGACACGTGCCGCGAGTTTCGCTTCGACCTCAGCCTGCAACGGCGTTTCATCCTCTTCAAAATCTTCAACCAAAGCCCTTAGTGCAAACGATGGATCACCGCCTGCGAACAAGGCAGGCATGGCGCGGACTTGAAATGTATTCGTGCCGAACTCTTCCACTTCAAAACCAAAGTGATTCAAGAACGGTAATTGCGCGGTCAACGCTTTCGCAGATTGCGGCGGCAGAGTGACCACTTCAGGAGAAAGCAAAGTCTGTGACGGAATGCTTTTTTTGTCGTGTTGTGCCATCAACTTTTCAAATAAAACCCGCTCATGCGCCGCATGTTGGTCAACCAGATACAAGCCATCAGGTCCTTCGGCAACGATATACGTTGAGCCAATTTGACCAATCAATCGCAAAAGCGGAACGGCGCTGAATGTTGTAGGTTGCAGGTTTGTGGTCAAAGGTCGAAGGTCAAAGGTCGAAGATTCGCCATTGGTCTCTGACTTTTGACTTTCGACTTTCGACTGGTAATCCTCATCGTGTCCAATTGACCAATCAATCCCCACTTCCCTGTTCTCCGTTGAAGCAGGTCTTGACCCGCCCCACAACTGCGGCGAGACAGATGCCACGGGCGTGTAAGCCAGCAATGCCTTGCGCGATGCGCGCTGCACAAAACTAAAAATCTTATCCTGACTTCTAAACCGAACTTCTGCTTTTGTGGGATGCACATTTACATCCACATCTTCGGGGGCAATCTCCAAAAACAACGTGGTCAGCGGATACCGTCCAACCATCAGCAAGGTGTGATACGCCTGCAACAGGGCGGTGGTCAGCGAGAATTCCTGCACCCAGCGCCCGTTGACGAAGAACGTGATTTCCTTGCGGTTTGATCGTGTCAACGAAGTGGGGCTGATGAAGCCAGTCAACGACAGCCCGTCGCCCGCATCCATCACTTCGAGCATTTGCTTGGCAACTTCCACGCCGTACAATGCCGCGAGAATGGCGCGTCTGTCGCCGTCACCTGCGGTTTGTAAAGTTGGCTGATTGCCGTCGATCACTTTGAAACGCACATTTGGGTAAGCCAGCGCGTAGCGTGTGACCAACGCATCAATGGCGCGTCTTTCGGTCACATCGGTTTTCAAAAATTTCAAACGCGCGGGCACGTTATAAAATAAATTTTCCACGCGCAGCACTGTGCCGACGGGCGCGCCCACTTTTTCAACTTTGCCCGAAATGCCGCCATCCACTTTTAGGCGTGCGCCTTCATTGGCAGATGCAACGCGTGAGGTGATGGTCATTTGTGAGACAGAGCCAATCGAAGCGAGCGCTTCGCCTCGGAAGCCCAAGGTCTGGATGTGGAACAAGTCTTCGGACTGAACCAGCTTCGAGGTGGCGTGACGCGCGGCGGCTAGTTCCAATTCATCGGCAGGAATCCCGTGCCCGTCATCTGCCACTTCGATCAGCCCCCGCCCTGCATCCACAATTGAAATGTAAATATTTTTTGCGCCCGCATCCAGCGCGTTTTCAGTTAATTCTTTCACAACAGACGCGGGGCGTTCAACAACTTCGCCCGCGGCAATTTGCGAAGAGACATCGGAAGTTAAAAGACGAATAGGCATGGGGGCATTATAATCGCGCAATGAGATTCACCACCATTTTTTTCGACCTCGACGATACGCTCTACCCATCCAATGCCGGGTTGTGGAGCGTTATCAAAAATCGCATGAGCGATTACATGCGCGAGCGCATGGGCATTCCTGAAAATGATATTGCGCGTTTGCGTGAAAAATATTTTATGCAATACGGCACCACCCTGCGCGGCTTGCAAGCCAACCACGAAATCAATGTGGAGGATTATCTGGCTTATGTGCATGATCTGCCCCTCGGCGATTACCTGACCCCAGACCCTGTTCTGCGCTCGATCATCGCTTCGCTGCCCACCCGCAACCTGATCTTTACAAATGCAGACATTCCCCACGCTGAAAGAGTTTTGGTTGCGCTCAACCTGCGCGACCTCTTTTCCACCATCGTAGATGTGACCACCGTTGCACCGTATTGCAAGCCCATGCCCGAATCATTTGCGATTGCCATGAAACTCGCAGGCGAGACAGACCCCGCGCGCTGTGTGATGATCGACGACATCTCGCGCACCACCCGCGCCGCAAAGCAGGCAGGCATGTTCAGCATTTTATTCGGCGAGACCGCCACAAACGGCGACGCCGATGCCAGCCTTTCAGATTGGAACGAGTTGACGAATATTTTAGAAAGCAGTTCGTAGGTCAGGCTTTCAGTAACTACTCAGCTACCAGCCACACCCTCAATTATGTCGCTGCGAGGCGCACTTGTTCTTAGCCGAAGCAGTCTCCTAATGACATGAGGTTGCTTCGGCGGAAAGAGCAATTGCCCGCCTCGCAACGACATGGCTGAGCAGTTACGGCTTTCAGCCTGACATTTTTTCTGGAGAAATATTATGGAAGAAAATAAAGCAGTGATCGGCGCGCTTCTTTTTATTCTCATGATTGTTGGCGCAAATTTTGTGATGTACGGCATCGCGCGCGGCGCGGCAAATTCAAAACAAAAAGGCTTCTGGGAAACCATCGGCAAATCGCTGAACACATCTGTGAAGAAAGATAACTCAATAGATGAACTTCACCAAAAACTGGAAGAATTGAAAAAAGACGGGAAAGAGTAGGGGCGGAGCATGCTCCGCCCCTACGTCGGGGGATGTGCCATTCTTACACAAATCGTATAAAAAATTCAGCAAACTTTAATCCCCGAATGGTATCTTTCCCTATAGTTAAGTAAAAATTGGAGGTATTTGTGAATAAAACTTTAAAGTACATTTTTGTGGTGCTTGTCGTCATTGTGGTCGCGTTGGGTTCATTTGCAGGCGGCTTCGTAAGCGGGCATTTAATTCCATTTGCCAGCATCCCTGGTTTTTCTGAACCAGCCACGTTTGCGGCGCCCACCACGTCCCCAGACCAGCAATCTGCGACCCCTTCAGAATTTCAGGCGCTCTTTTCTCCATTCTGGGAAGCGTGGAATCTTGTCCATGAAAATTATGTAGATCAACCTGTCGATGACGTTGCGCTCATGCGCGGCGCGATCAGCGGCATGATGAATGCCCTCGGCGATCAACACTCCACCTATATGGACCCCAAGGATTTCGCGCAAGCGAACTCCAGTCTCTCGGGCGAATACGAAGGCATCGGCGCGTATGTGGATACCACCACAGACTATCTCACCATCACCAGTCCCATGCCCGGCTCTCCCGCTGAACGCGCCGGACTTTTATCAGGTGACCAGATTGTCGCCATTGACGGCGAAGACATGACCGGCATTGACGCAGAAGTGGCGCGCACCAAGGTACTTGGCCCCGCCAACTCAACTGTCCATTTGTCAGTTTTGCGCGAAGGCGAAGACAAACTGCTTGAGTTCGATGTTTTGCGTGAAAAGATCACCATGAAATCATCCTCGGGCAAAATGCTCGAAAATGATATTGCCTACATCCAGATCACCACCTTCGGCGATAAAACCACGCCCGAATTGCTCGCCACCTTGAAAGAACTGATGGCGCAAAATCCCAAGGGCATCATCCTTGACCTGCGCAACAATGGCGGCGGCTATCTGACAACTTCTGTTGAAGTGACTTCGCAGTTCGTTGCCGAGGGCGTTGTGCTTTATGAACAATACGGCGATGGCACTCGCACAACTTATGATGTCCTTCCCGATGGCATGGCAACCGACACGAAAATCCCGAT
Source organism: Candidatus Brevifilum fermentans (assembly GCA_945877125.1). Lineage (GTDB taxonomy): Bacteria > Chloroflexota > Anaerolineae > Anaerolineales > Villigracilaceae > Villigracilis. The sequence continues at coordinate 27,490 of CAMCQT010000027.1, forward strand.
GGTGGTACTCATCAACGAAGGGTCTGCATCGGCTTCTGAGATCGTGGCGGGTGCGTTGCAGGATAGCGGACGCGCCAAACTGGTGGGCGTCACTTCCTACGGAAAAGGCTCTGTCCAAAACTGGATTCCCCTCAGCGGCGATAATGGCGCGGTACGCATTACCATCGCCAAGTGGCTTACACCCAAAGAACACACCATCCACGAAGTTGGTCTTACTCCTGACGTGGTTGCGGAACGAACCGAGGAAGATTACAAGGCAAACCTCGACCCGCAGCTTGATAAAGCAGTGGAAGTATTATTGGAAACAATCGCAAAATAAGTATCACTGTTGAGCTTTTTCGGGGGCTAAACCCTGAAAAAGCTCAACAGAACGAAATTTGACTCGAAACGTATATCGTATGTACAGTGAAAAAATATTGTGTAACCAGCACTGGAGGTAAAAATGTTTTTTAGTACAACCTACTTAATGTACATGATCCCCGCTTTCATATTGATGGCGCTTACATCCTGGTATGTCAAATCAGCGTACAACAAATGGAGCCGTGTACCAGCTCAAAGCCGTCTGACGGGTACGCAAGCCGCGCAACGGTTAATGTCTGCCGGCAACTTGTACGGTGTGCAAGTTCAAGGTGTGGCGGGTAACCTAACCGACCACTACGACCCGCGCAATAAAACGCTTTTTCTTTCACCAGGCGTGGCAAATGGAGCATCTGTTGCTTCGCTTGCCATTGCAGCGCATGAACTGGGTCACGCCATGCAGGACGCGGAAGATTACTTCCCCCTGCGCTTCCGCGCCGCGCTCGTGCCGATGGTCAACATTGGCTCGAACCTCGGCTGGATATTAATCATGATCGGCTTGTTTTTGAATTTTACCCAGCTTGCGTGGGTGGGCGTGATTGTCTTTGCCGGCGGAGCGGTCTTCGCACTTGCCACCCTGCCCGTGGAATTTGACGCTTCAGCCCGCGCCAAGCAATTGCTTGTGCAAACAGGCATCATCCAATCTGAGCAGGAACAGCGCGGAGTTAATGCCGTGCTCAACGCCGCCGCGCTGACCTACGTTGCAGGTCTGGTGACTGCCATTATGCAGTTGCTGTATTATGTTTCACTTGTCAGCGGCAGAAGCCGGGATTAATAACCAACCTGACGCAGTTCAATCCCGATGGGATGATATGGACTTCATAACCATGACACCCTTGCGGGGTCATAATAAAAACAGTCAATAACTCACTCAAAGAGCAGGCGCAAGCCCGCTCTTTTTTTATGTGTATAATCATCCAATGAAAAAATTATTTATCATCCTTGTCCTTTTTCTGGGCATTGCCGTGGTGGCGATCAGTTTCAGCGAACTTGAAACGATCATGTCCACCTTGCGGAAAGCACACTTGATATTTTTCATTTTTGCCATTATCGTGCAGTTTCTGTGGTTCATTGCCACTGGGCGCATGTATCAGTCTATTTTTCATTTGCTCGGCGTGGATGAATCCACGCTGACGTTGAGCCGAATTGCCACAGCGGCGAATTTTATCAACGTGGTTGCACCCACTGCCGGCGTGGGTGGAATCGCCCTCTTCGCGTCCGAAGCGCGCAGGCGCGGACATCCCCCTGGAAAAGTGACCGTCGCCGCAGCCCTTTTCCTCCTGCTCGATCAAGCCGCGTTTTTAGTTATATTAACATTGGGGTTGATCGTGCTTTTCCGCCGCAACGACCTGGATGCAAGCGAGATTTCCGCCTCATTTATCATGTTTGGCATTGCCATTTCCTATGCCTTCATTTTGTATCTTGGCTATCGGTCAGAGGAAAAACTTGGCAGTCTGCTGGCGAAAACCGCACGCGGAATTAATCGCGTTGTAAAGTTCTTCCGCAAAGGTGAGTACTTAAGCGAAATCCGCGCACATGAATTTTCCCACGAAATAGCCGAAGGCTTTTCAGGGCTCACTGAAAAACCTTCGAGCTTGATACGTCCCATCCTGTGGGGAATTTTGGATAAGGTCTTGTTAATGTGCGTTCTCATATTTTCGTTTTTATCCTTTGAAGTCCCATTTTCCGCGGGCACTATTATTGCAGGGTTTTCCATTGCCTATCTTTTTTTGATCGTATCTCCCACGCCTTCAGGCATTGGCATTGTGGAAGGTCTCATGCCCATTGCACTTTCATCGCTCAACGTGAGCTGGAGTGAGGCAGTGCTCATCACGCTCACCTATCGCACCGTCACATTTTGGGTTCCGTTTGGAATCGGCGCGTGGGCATTCCGCTCGCTGCACACAGGCGGAGAAGAACCGTCTGCAATTTGAACATGCTTCAATCTTTACTCGACTTTTGGAAACAGGATGAAGACACCGCGCCGAATTTTTCGGCGTGGAAAACGACTCCGCCGCGCGCCGCACAAACGCATCCCTTCCCACCCGATTTGCTGATTCCGCTGCGAGAGGCATTATCCACCCGAGGCATTTCTTCGCTCTACTCGCACCAACTCTCGGCATGGATTCACGCCCGCGCCCACAAAAATATCATCCTCGCCACCGGCACCGCCAGCGGAAAAACGCTCGCCTACAACCTGCCCGTGCTTGCAACCTTGCTTCAAAACCCCGAAGCGCGCGCGCTGTATCTTTTCCCTACCAAAGCACTCGCACAAGATCAATTTTCAACATTAACAAGTTTCAACCTTCCAACTTTCCAACCTTTAAACCTTCCAACCGCAATTTACGACGGCGACACCCCGCAATCCTCCCGCTCCGCCATTCGTAAAAATGCACGCATCGTGCTTTCAAATCCCGACATGCTGCACACGGGAATTCTTCCGCATCACTCCAACTGGAGCGATTTCTTCGGCAACCTGAAATTCATCGTCATTGACGAAGCCCACACCTACCGCGGAGTCTTCGGCTCACACGTTGCTAACGTCATCCGCAGACTCAAACGGGTGGCGAATTTCTACGGAGCAAAACCGCAGTTCATCCTTGCATCTGCCACGATCGGAAATCCAAAAGAACTGGCCGAAGCTCTCATCGAATCAGATGTTGAATTAATTGACAACGACGGCTCTTCGCGCGGCGAGCGTCATTTTATTATTTACAATCCGCCCGTCACCGATCTCACATTGGGTCTACGCAAAAGCAGTCTGCTTGAAAGCGTGCGCCTGGCAAATGATTTATTTGCTCACAATATTCAAACTGTCGTCTTCGCCAGAACACGCCGAAGCGTTGAAATTATTTTGACGTACTTGCAGGGAGAAGTAAAAAGTAAAAAGGAAAACCCTTCTCACTCCTCACTTCTTACTTCTCCCTTTTCACCCACCAACTCAATCCGCGGCTATCGCAGCGGCTACCTCCCTCACCAACGGCGCGAGATCGAACAAGGTCTGCGTGACGGCTCGGTCAAAACCGTCGTGGCAACCAATGCCCTTGAATTGGGAATCGACATCGGCGGGTTGGGGGCGGCAGTCATTGTCGGGTATCCCGGGACCATCGCGAGCGTGCGCCAGCAAGCGGGTCGCGCTGGGCGCGGAGATGATCCCGCTGTCTCGATCATGGTCGCGTCGTCCAGTCCGCTGGATCAATTCCTCGCGCATCATCCCGATTATTTTTTCGGTAGTTCGCCCGAGCAGGCACTGGTCAACCCAAATCATTTGTTGATCCTGCTGGAGCATTTGCGTTGTGCCATGTTCGAGCTGCCCTTTCAAAAACACGAAGGCTTCGGCAGTATCTCTGATGAACTTGTAGATGAATATCTTGAGTTCATGGTCTCAAATCAGGACGCGCATTTTTCGGATGAAAAATATTATTGGATGAAAGATCAATATCCCGCCGCCAATATTTCACTGCGTTCCGCCTCGCCGCAAAGCGTCGTCTTGCAAAGCGTGACCGACGACGGCAGACCGTGGACGGTGGGCACAGTCGACGGCGAAAGCGCCGCGTGGATGGTTCACCCTGGCGCCATTTACATGCACGAAGGTCAGCAATATTTTGTGCAGGAATACAATCTTGAAAAACGCCTCGCGCAGTTAATTCCTGTCGGGCTCGATTACTACACCGAAGCGCAAAGAAAATCAGAGATCGAAGTTCTCAATGAAATTGAACGCGAGATGCTCCCCTTTGCGAAGCACCCCGGTGGGGCTCCTTTCAGGAGAGGGGCCGGGGGTGAGGTCGGTGAAAAAGCCTACGGCGAAATTCAAGTCACCACGCAAGTGGTTGGCTTCAAAAAACTACGCTGGTTCACTTATGAAAATTTAGGCGAAGAAATTTTGGATATGCCCCCGTCTGAATTGCAGACAACCGGCTACTGGCTTTCCCTTTCCGAAGAGACTCTCTCGCATCTGCGCGACGCTGGCAACTGGTCCAATGACCGAAACAAATACGGCGCCGATTGGACACGCATCCGCGACCGTGTGCGTGTGCGTGATAAATATCAATGCCAGGTCTGCAGCGTGATCGAAACTGACCGCCAGCATGATGTGCATCATAAAATCCCATTTCGCACATTCACCTCAATTGACGAAGCCAATCGCCTTGAAAATTTGACAACCTTATGCCGAACCTGCCACCAAAAAGTGGAGCAAAACGTCCGCATCCGCAGCGGACTTGCCGGTCTCGGATTTGTGTTGGGTAATCTTGCGCCATTATTTTTGATGTGCGATCCGCGCGATTTGGGAACTCACACAGACCCCGCCTGGAAACCTGCGAATGGACTACCCACCGTCGTTCTTTATGACCTTGTCCCTGCTGGCATCGGCTTCAGCCAAAAGCTATTTGAGATCCACGATGAGCTAATCCAGCGCGCGCTTGAACTGGTCAGCGAATGTGAATGTGAAGACGGTTGTCCCTCGTGCGTAGGTCCCGGCGGCGAAAATGGCATAGGCGGAAAAGTGGAAACGTTGGAGATATTAAAGGAATTGGCTTTCAGCAATTAAATATAAAAACCCTGCCTTTCGACAGGGTTTTTATTTACAGATCAAGTGGTGCAAATTATACAGCGCTGAGGCTGGTGTTTACTTTGCTGAATACGTTGCCGATAATTGGTCCGAGGATCATCAAAGCTGCAATAACGACAATAGCTACTAAAACGAGGATTAGCGCATATTCAACAAGTCCCTGACCTTTTTCTTTGGGGGCAAATAACATAATTTTTAATCTCCTTTTTCATAAATTTCTCAAGAAAGTCTCCTGAGATATTTCTATTGTACTCTCTCTATAAAAAAAGGCAAGTAGCTTACACTGAATTTTCTTAACAGTTATGTTAGCAAAATATGAGGAATAAATAATCTGTCAGGCATACTCATGGTTTTTCCAAAGTCCGTTGACGAATTCTTAATTTTGTGGCGTAGTCTTTTCGCGAAAAGCGCGAAGGTAGCGAATTTTCGCGAAAAGAAAAAAGTTCGCGTTCATTCGCACTTTTCGAGTAATTCGCGTTAAGAATTTCCTGACCTTGCAAAAGCCATGCAGGCATACTCATCACCCCTGGCTAACCTTTCTGTGGTTAAATTACATCACAAAAACCATAGGAATATTGGCGGTAAAACATGCTCATTCATTCTTCTTCACAACTGCTCACCCTTGCAGGCGGCCCCCAACGCGGACATGCCCTGGGCACACTTGGCATTATCGAGAAAGGCGCAGTCGTTGTGCGCGATGAAAAGATCGTGGCAGTCGGCACTACCGATGAACTAAAAAATGCCTATCCTGATGAGCCAACTCTCGACGCCGGCGGATGTGTGCTGATGCCGGGTTTCGTGGACCCGCATACGCATCTCATTTGGGCGGGTGACCGTGCCAATGAATTCGAGATGAAGATGGGCGGCATGGCATACCTTGATATTCTTTCGGCGGGCGGCGGCATTATTTCAACGGTCAAAGCCACACGCACGGCCAGCATGGAAACACTCATCGCGCAGACTCGTCCGCGTATTTTGCGCATGTTCGCGCATGGCACAACCACCGCCGAAGCCAAAACAGGTTACGGCTTGCGAACCTCCACCGAACTGCGTTTGCTCAAAGCCCTGCTCGCACTCGATGACGAAAGCCCGCTTGACCTTGCCATCACTTTCCTCGGCGCACATGCCATAGCCCCCGAATACAAAGATGATCCGCAAGGCTACACCGATGAAGTGACCAACACCATGCTGCCCATGTTAAAAGAATGGTGGGAGACTCATGCCCCGCGCCTGCCCCTGCCTTTTGTGGATGTGTTCTGTGAAACGAAAGCCTTTGATCTTGAACAGTCGCGCCAAATCCTGACACGGGCCGGGTCGCTGGGATTCCCGCTCAAGATCCACGCGGATGAGTTTGACAATATCGGCGGCGCATCTCTTGCCGTTGAGTTGGGCGCAGCTTCTGCAGATCACCTTGTCAAAACTTCTGATGCAGATATCGCCGCGCTTGGCAAGTCAGATACGGTGGCGGTGTCTTTGCCCTGTACGCCTTTTGGATTAGCCGAACGCGATTACACGCCCGCCCGCAAACTCATCGAAGCAGATGCCATTTTGGCATTGGCCACCGATTGCAACCCCGGCACCACATGGAACGAGTCGATGCAGTTTGTGATTGCGCTGGCTTGCCGTGCCATGAAGTTGACTCCCGCCGAAGCCATCGCCGCCACTACTATCAACTCCGCCCACGCAATTCGCAGGGCAGACACGATCGGCTCCATCGAAATCGGCAAGCAGGCAGATATGCTCATCCTGTCTGTGCCAGATTATCGTCAGCTTGGCTATCGCTATGGAACCAATCTGGTCAAGCAAGTCATCAAGCGCGGACATGTGTATTCGGTGGATGTCGGATATTACCGAACGGCGTAAAATGCAAGGATGAAGGCTAAAGGATGAAGGATGAAATCTAATTTTGATTCGTTTTTCTTCATCCTTCATAATTCATCCTTCATCCTTTTTATTATTGGAGAGACAAAATGCAAATAGATATTATCGGCGTGCCGATAGACCTTGGCGCAGACCGCCGCGGCGTGGACATGGGACCCAGCGCCATCCGCTACGCACATTTACAAAATAGGCTGGAAGCCCTGGGATATACCGTACAGGATGAAGGCAACGTGGAAGTGGCAATTGCCGAGATGTGTAAGATCACCGATGCAAAAATGAAATACATTGATTGCATCGTTCCCATGTCGCGGCGTATCGCGGGCGCAGTGGCAACCTCGGTGCAGGCGGGTAATTTTCCGCTGGTGCTGGGCGGAGATCACAGCCTGTCGATTGGCTCCGTGCGCGGCGCGGCGCGCAACAAAAAGATCGGCGTGATCTGGATCGACGCGCATCCGGATTTTAATACGGGTGAAACCACCCCCAGCGGTAACATCCACGGGATGTCGCTTGCCCTGCTTGCCGGACTGGGCGATAAAAGGCTGATCCAGTTGTGGGATGAAACTGTCCCTGTCATCGACCCCGCCAAAATTGCGATCATCGGCGCGCGTGACGTGGACAGCGGCGAAAAAGCAAATCTGCAAAAAGCCGGCGCGATGGTCATGGGCATGGAACAAATTGACCGCTACGGCATGGTCACGGCAATTGAAAAAGCCATCGAACGGGTCAGCCGCGATGTGGACGGCATCTATCTTTCGTTTGATATGGATTCGCTCGACCCTGAACATGCTCCGGGTGTCGGCACTCCCGTCCCGGCTGGACTCACCCAACGCGAAGCCCATCTCGCCTGTGAAATGATCGCTGAAACCAAAAAGCTGATCGGCATGGACCTCGTTGAAGTCAATCCCATCCTTGATGGGCAAAATAAAACCGCGGCGCTGGCTGTGGAGTTTGCGCTCTCTGCACTGGGCCGCCGCATTTGGAATGGACAATAATTATGAAACCCACTCTCTCAGATCTCGAACGACTCGCACGCGAAGCAGGCGCTATCCTGCGTGAAGGCTACAGCAAGGAACATCAGATCAGCTACAAAGGCGTGATTGACCTTGTGACAGAAATTGACCATGCCTCGGAAGCTTTTTTGTTAAAAGAAATCAATGCCCACTTCCCAGATAGTCACATTATTGCTGAAGAAAGCGGTGAAACAAAAGGGGCAAACGGCGGCATCTGGTACATTGATCCGCTGGACGGGACGGTGAACTACTCGCATCACATCCCGGTCTTTTGTGTCTCCATCGCATATGCTTTTGATGACATCGTCACACTTGCCGCGGTCTATGATCCGCTGCGCGATGAGATGTTCACCGCCGAGCGCGGCAAAGGCGCATTTTTGAATGGCAAACAGCTTCACGCATCCAAAACCACTGAACTGCAAAAAAGTCTGCTGGTGACCGGTTTCCCGTACGATACGTGGAACACCAAACAGGATAACTTTAGAAACTTTGAAAAACTCGCCAAGCTGACTCAAGGTGTGCGCCGACTCGGCTCCGCCGCCCTCGACACTGCCTACGTCGCCGCAGGCCGCTTCGACGCCTTTTGGGAGTTCACCCTCAAACCCTGGGACATCGCCGCCGCCGGACTGATCGCCGAGGAAGCCGGCGTACGCGTCACCACCATCGATGGCAAATCAGATTACATTTCCGCGCCGCAATCGGTTCTGGCCGCCGCGCCGGGGATCTATCAACAAATGATGGAGCAGTTGAGTTAGTGAAAATCTTGCTGAAATAATAAACTCCTGAATCCATTTTATCTGTGTTCATCTGTGGTTAAAAATGAACGAATCAAAACGGACGGCTGACCCCGTCCGTTTTGATTCCCAAGTTACATAGTACCCTCGACCATTTTTTTGGTCGTATGGGTATAATCATCCCATCATGACACACTCAAAACTGATCCTCGTCACTGGCGCAACGGGATACATCGGCGGGCGGCTCGTGCCGAAACTTTTGGAAGCAGGCTACCGCGTGCGCTGTCTTGTGCGCGACCCATCGCGTTTGCAGGGACGTGCCTGGCTGCATAAAGTGGAAGTGGTTCAGGGCGACGCGCTCTCGCCCGAAGAACTTGTCAAAGCCATGCACGGCGTATCGGTTGCGTATTATTTGATCCACGGGATGCAGGGCGGAAAAGTCAACGCGGAACGTGACCTGCAAGTGGCGCGCAATTTCACCCAAGCCGCGGAAGATGCAAATATTGACCGCATCATCTATCTCGGCGAATTGGTTGACCCCACCGCGAATCTCTCGCCTTATCTGCGTGCGCGGCATGAAACAGGATATTTGCTGCGCTACGGCAAAGTCCCAGTCACTGAGTTGCGCGCCGGTATGATCGTCGGCTCTGGCTCGGTGCTGTTTGAGATGATCCGCTACCTGACCGAGCGCGAACCGGTTTTGATCTGTCCGGCTTGGTACTACTCACAGGCACAGCCGATCGCCATCCGCGATGTGCTTTCGTATTTGGTAGATGCGCTCAAGACCCCCGACAGCATTGGCCGCGTGATCGAAATTGGCGGCTCTGCGTGCCTGACCTATGCCGAGATGCTTTTGGGATACGCCAAGGAACGTGACTTAAAACGGTGGCTGATCCGCACGCCAGTTTATGCGCCGCGGCTTTCAGCCTATTGGGTGCATTTGGTGACACCCATTCACTGGCGTCTCGTGGCCCCGCTGATCGAGGGTCTGCACTTCAACCTCATCGTGCGCGATGACTCGGCAAAAAAGATATTTCCAAACATCAAGCCCATTGATTTCCAAACCGCCACGCACCTCGCGCTCGGTCGCATTCAACGCGACAACGTGGAGACAAGCTGGTCTGACTCACTCGTCACCGCCATGGGAGATTTCAAACCCTATCAATTTATCGACGGCGACGGCATGTACATCGAGCGGATGCAAATGCTGCTTGATATTAAACCTGAACCCGTCTTCCGCGCCTACACCGGCATCGGCGGCGAACGCGGCTGGCTTTACATGGATTGGTCCTGGTCTCTGCGCGGCTGGATGGACAAAGTTATCGGCGGCGTGGGGCTGCGGCGCGGGCGGCGCCATCCTGACGAAATTCACGTGGGCGAGGCGCTTGATTTTTGGCGCGTCGAAGCCATCGAAAAAAACAGGCGTATGCTGCTGCGTGCCGAAATGAAAGTCCCCGGCAAGGCCTGGCTCGAATTTGAATCTGCGCCCCGGGAAGGAAAAACCCTGCTCTCCGCCACTGCCTACTTCGCCCCGCACGGCGTCAGCGGATTTTTATATTGGTATGCCATGTGGCCTTTCCACAAATTCATCTTCTCTGGTCTCACCCGCGGGCTTGCCTCCCGCGCCCGAATTTTAGCCCGCTCTTATTCGTAATCCCCAAAAGACACTCAAACACAATAGACGTATTCGAAGGAAATTTACAATTTGCCAAAACTTATTCTCGTCACTGGCGCCACTGGATATATCGCCAGCGGACTTATTCCCCAATTACTGGATCGCGGCTACGCAGTCCGCGCGCTGGCTAGGAATCCGCAGCGACTCCAATCTCGAAGCTGGTTCAACAAAATAGACATTTTCCACGGCGACGTGATGGAGCCTGCCTCCCTTGCGCCTTCGCTCACGGGGGTACATACCGCGTATTACCTTGTCCACAATATGTCTTTGGGGTCAGGATATACCAAACTCGAAATGCAAGCCGCGCAGAACTTTTTGCTTGCGGCAGAAGAAGCCGGCGTACAACACATTATTTATTTGGGCGGACTTGCCGACCACAACAAGCCCATCTCGAAGCACCTGCTTTCACGCATTGAAACCGGCGCGGCTTTGAGCCAGGGCAAAATTCCTATCACAGAATTTCGCGCGAGCGTCATTATCGGTTCTGGCAGCATCTCCTTTGAAATGATCCGTTTTATTACCGAGTTGTTTCCCATCATCCCCATCCCCGTGTGGATGAAGAACAAATCCCAGCCGATTGCGATCCAAAATATTATGGACTATCTTCTGGCGGCGATTGAAAAATGGGACGGCAACCAGGTCCTTGAGATCGGCGGGCCGGAGATCATTACCTATCAAAATGTCATGCTGCGCTATGCACACACGCGCGGACATGCACGCGGTTTCTTTTTATTGCCATATATTCCCGTTGGGTTCATGGCGTTTGGCATTGGGTTGGTCACACCCGTGCCGCGCCTGATTGCGCGCGCGTTAGTTGGGGGCTTGGCTCACGACAGTATAATCACGCACAAGAACGCGCACGAAATCTATCCCGAAGTGAATCTCCTGGATTTTGAATCAGCCACAAAGGAAGCGCTGTCCCGTTTACATCCGCTTAAGATCGAGCGTGTCTGGGAAAATGGCAAAGGTCACGTATCGCTCAGGCACGAAGGTTTTTTCATTGACCATCGCAAAATAAAAGTGGGTGCCGTTCCTGAAAAAATATTTAACACCATCACAAAATTTTCGGAAAGTTTTGGCTCACGGCAATTTGTTGTGGATGCCGCCGACCCCGATCACTTTTTGCTGCTGCGTTCGCAAGCTAAAATCCCCGGCGCAGGCTGGCTCGAATGGCGCGTAAGTCATGCTTCAAGCGTGACCTACTTAACTCAAACGGTTTTCTTTGCTCCGCGCGGCACAGCCGGGTTTTTATTCTGGTATCTGTCAACTCCATTTCGTGCCGTTCTCTTTCACAAATTTATAAAAAACATCGCCGGCAACTCGGTGGTAGAATAAAAAATAAATAACGATCAGCAAGCGGCGAAGTTGGTGTAAATCCAACACTGTCCCGCAACTGTAAATGAGCATTTAGCGATTAGCATTTAGCGATTAGCCCAACGGCTACCAGCTACCAGCTAACAGCTAACGGCTAATGAGTCAGGTCGCCCGCTCTGGTCGGTTCTAACACACTCTCGTGGAAAGGAGGTGGAAGACGGCCCGCTCGAAATGCCTCTCCAACCTCCCCAGCCCAAGCTGGGGATTTTTGTTTCAATACTTTGACTAGGAGATTTTTATGTTTCGCAAGACACTTTATTTGACTTTACTATTCGTCCTGTTTTTTGCAGGATGTGGACCCGCATCCGCCCCCACCGAACTGGCTGTTCCTGTTTCGACAGAGTTAGCCGCCTCTGAGGAAGTTGCCCCCGCTCCATCAGCGGAGATAAAACTCACAGATGACCTCGGCAGGCCCATCGTTTTGAACGGCACGGCGCAGCGCATCATCTCGATGGCGCCCTCCGTCACTGAAATCCTGTTTGCCGTCGGCGCAGGCGGACAAGTCGTCGGCCGCGATCAATTTTCAGATTATCCCGCCGAGACTGCAAATGTCACAGATATTGGCGCCACCTACGAAGCCTTGAACACCGAATTGATCGTCTCTCTGAAACCTGATTTAATCCTCGTGGCAGAAATTAATTCCCCCGAACAAGTGCAGGCGTTGGAAAATCTTGGGCTGACAGTTTACTACCTAAAAAACCCAGTCACGATCGAAGAAATGTACGGCGATATGGAACTCCTCGCGCAATTGACCGGACACGAAGCCGAAGCTGCCGCCGCAATCGATGCGCTAAAAGTGCGCGTTGCCGCAGTGGATGAAAAGATCCTGCCGCTCAGTTCGCGTTTCAGCGTGTTTTACGAAGTGGACGGAACCGACCCCGCCAAGCCTTTCACGGCTGGCAAAGGCACGTTCATCACCCTGCTGATCGAGCGCGCCGGCGGCTTCAACATCGCTTCCGAGATTGAAGGCTATCCTCAACTGAGCCTCGAACAGGTCGTCGCCGCTGACCCCAACTTCATCATCCTCGGCGACGCGAAGTGGGGAACCACCCCTGAATCCATCGCGCAGCGAGCGGGTTGGGCAAATCTCAGCGCCGTCACAAGCGGACAAGTCATCCCCTTCAACGATGACCTGGTCAGCCGTCCCGGCCCGCGTTTGGTCGAAGGTCTTGAAGAACTGGCGAAGTTGTTGAGACCGGAGTTGTTTAAGTAATTGGTAATTGGTAATTGGTAATTGGAGATTGGTAATTATCAATCTCCAATTACCAATCTCCTCCCTCCCCCATGCGCAACCCCTACCTCCTCTCCCTGCTTGCACTCGCCGTCATGCTGATTCTCAGCCTGGCGATTGGTTCCGTCTTTATTCCGCCGGCCGAGTTGTGGCGTGCCTTGCGCGGAGTGGAATCCAGCGAGATATTCCGCACCATCCTGTGGAATATCCGTATGCCGCGCACCGTGTTGATCGCCTTGGTGGGTGCAGCGTTGGCAGGCAGCGGAGCGGCCTATCAGGGCTTGTTCCGCAATCCGCTGGCTGACCCGTATTTGATCGGCGTGGCCTCCGGCGCGGGATTGGGCGCAGTTTTTGCAATGTCCATCAAATGGCCGTACACCACACTCGGACTTCTAGCTGTGCCGCTCGCGGCCTTCATCGCCAGCCTGTTGACCGTTTATCTGGTCTACACCTTTGCCCACATCGGCGGAAGTGTGCCGACCACCAATTTGATTCTGGCCGGCGTTGCAGTTTCAGCCTTTGCCACCTCGTTGACCTCGTTCCTCATGATGCGTTCCACGGGCGAAGTGCGCCGCGCCATCGGCTGGTTGCTGGGCGGAGTCAGCCTCGTCAGTTGGGATGCGACGCTCGCGCTCATTCCATATTTGGCAGTTGGCATGACCACGCTGGTCTTAAACGGGTACGCGCTAAACCTCCTGCAATTCGGCGATGAGCAAGCCACGCAAATGGGATTGAACGTGCGCCGCGCCAAATTTATTATCATCGTCGCGGCTTCGCTGGTCACAGCGGCGGCAGTTTCCTTCGCAGGCATCATCGGCTTTGTCGGGTTGGTCGTTCCGCATGTCATTCGCATCTGGTGGGGCGTCGATTATCGCCGACTGATTCCGCTCAGCATTCTCGGCGGCGCATCCGCTTTGCTGCTGGCAGATGTTCTGGCGCGCATCGTGATGTCTCCGCAGGAATTGCCGCTCGGCATCGTTACTGCGCTGGCGGGTGCACCGTTCTTTTTGTGGGTCTTGCGCATGGCAAAAAATCAAGGGACATGGTGAAAATTACCATGTCATTGCGAGGGTGGCGTTCTTCCACCCGAAGCAATCTCCGTACTTCATAGCATGAAAGGGATTGCTTCGGGCAAAGAACAAGAACGCCCTCGCAATGACATATTAAGGATACAACATGAAAAAAGGATTAGTCATCGTCAACACCGGCAACGGCAAAGGCAAAAGCACAGCGGCCTTCGGCTTGCTCCTGCGTGCCTGGGGGCGCGGACTGCGCGTCTGCGTGGTGCAATTCATCAAATCTGAAACTGGCAAATGGGGCGAGATCAAAGCCGCGCAAAAACTCGGCATTGACTGGTTCACCACCGGCGACGGCTTTACCTGGACATCGAAAGACATGGACGAAACCGTGGCGCGCGCCATTGCTGGCTGGGAAGTTGCGAAAGAAAAAATCGTCAGCGGCAATTACGACGTGATCGTTTTGGACGAATTCACCTACGCCATGCACTTTGCCTGGCTCGAAACAAATCAAGTCATTGACTGGCTCAAGTCCAACAAGCCCACCGAACTGCATCTCGTCATCACCGGTCGCGATGCACCCGCTGAGTTGATCGAGTACGCCGACTTGGTGACAGAAATGACGGAAGTAAAACATCCATACCAACAGGGAATTTTGGCGCAGGCTGGAATTGAATTTTAAGGCAAGGATGAATGATGAAGGCTGAAGGATGAATTATTAACTTGTTCATCCTGATCCCAATCCCGAAGGGATGCAATGATTATAGAATTGCGCAAACATGTATCCCAAATCCCGAAGGGATGTCATGGTTTTGCTAAATGCAGTACTGTAGGAAAAAAGAAATTATGAAACTCGAAGAAATCATCAACAAGATTCAACCGCTCGACGAAGCCGCCATGCAATCCGCGCAGGCGCGGCAAAATATGTTGACCAAGCCGCAGGGAAGTTTGGGGCGGCTGGAGGAATTATCCATTCAACTGGCAGGGATTTATCGCAAGCCGATTCCCGCCATTAAAGATAAAGTCATCATCACCATGGCGGGTGACCACGGAGTTGTCGCCGAGGGCGTCAGCGCGTTTCCGCAGGAAGTCACTCCGCAGATGGTGTTGAACTTCCTGAACGGCGGCGCGGCGATCAACGTGCTTTCGCGGCATATCGGCGCGCGCGTGGTCATCGTGGATATGGGTGTGGCGAGCGACTTTGAGCCGCACCCGTCGCTGGTCGTGAAGAAAGTCGCCAAGGGAACCGCGAACATGGCGCAAGGTCCAGCCATGACCCGTGCTCAGGCAGAGCAGGCAATTCTCGCGGGTGTGGAAGTCGTCGAAGCAGAGATTCAACGCGGGCTGGATATTGTCGGCACGGGTGATATGGGCATCGGCAACACAACTCCGTCCGCCGCCATTGCCGCCGTGTTCACAGGTGAGTCGCCTGCCAGGATCGCAGGGCGCGGCACAGGCGTGGACGACGAAGGCTTGAAAAGAAAGATCAGCACCGTCGAGCGTGCGCTCGCGGTCAACCAACCCAACCCCAAAGACGGCTTGGATGTCCTCGCCAAAGTCGGCGGTTTTGAAATCGGCGGGCTGGCGGGCGTCATTCTCGGAGCCGCCGCCAACGGCAAACCTGTCATGGTCGATGGTTTCATCTCAACCGCCGCCGCCATGATCGCCGTCAGCATTGCGCCCGCCGCGCGCGCCTATCTCATCTCGGCGCATCGCTCGCAGGAATTTGGTCACGGGGTCATGCTCAACTGGCTCAACCTCAAACCGCTCTTCGACCTCGACTTGCGACTCGGCGAAGGCACGGGCGCCGCGCTCGGTATCAGCATGGCAGAAGCCGCCTGCAAAATTCTCTCCGAAATGGCAACCTTCGGCGAAGCTGGCGTGAGCGACAAGGAATAATTTTATTCACCACAGATAAACACAGATAAAAAGGATGTTTAGATTTTCTATCTGTGTTTATCCTGTTCATCTGTGGTTTGATTTAAACTCAAAAATGAAACATCTTCTAACCGCCTTCAACCTTCTAACCACAATTCCCCTGCCCGCCAGCAAAGACTGGCAGGCGGGCGACAGCGGACGCGCCTCGGTCTGGTATCCATTTGTTGGATTAATCATCGGCGGATTAACCTGGCTGATGTGGACTGGAACCATGCGCGTCTTTCCCGCGCCCGTGGCTGGGATTCTGACTCTGGTAGTTTGGGTTATGCTGACAGGTGGTCTGCACCTCGACGGTCTCGCGGACTGCTGCGACGGTCTGCTGGCAAGCACATCCGTTGAGCGCAGACTTGAAATCATGAAAGATCCGCGCCTCGGCGCGTTCGGCGGCATCGGCTTGCTTTTGGTTTTGCTGCTCAAAGCCGCAACGCTGGCAACACTCACGCCCGCTTCAAGTTTTGGAATCATCCTTGCCGCGAGCCTCGGACGTTGGTGTATTCTCCCAGCGGGGATAATGCCGCTCGCGCGCCCCTCAGGCTTGGGCGCGGACTTTGCTGCGGGGTTTCATCGCAGGTATATTTTTGTTGGCGCAATCATTCCGCTTGCACTCGCGCTCATTTTGGGCGCACGCGGAGTCATCTCTCTGCTCGCAGGATTAATCGCGGCGGCGTTGGTTTTGCGGTTGGCAAAATCCCGCATCGGCGGCGTGACTGGCGACGTGTTCGGCATGACCGTCGAAGTCGTTGAAACCGTTTCGCTGTTGATTTTTGCAATTGGAGTTTTATGAACGACTTTCCTTTTCGCCTCGGCACAAGTTCGTACATCATTCCCGCTGACCTTTTGCCCAACGCGTATTATTTGGCGGGCAAGGTGCGCGATATTGAGTTGATTCTGTTTGAGGTGGATGACGGACCCAACAACCTGCCCGCGCCTGAGGTGATTGAAGAACTTGTGCAAATTGCGCGCGAGCAGGATTTGACCTACACCGTCCATTTGCCGCTTGACTTGAAGTTGGGCGACGACGGCTCGGAGCAGGATATTTCGTTGGCGAAAGCAAAGCGCGTGATCGACTGCACGCGCGGACTTGACCCGTGGGCGTATGTTTTGCACCTCGACGGCAGATCGGTGCGGACATCGACCGACGCGACGTTGATCGCGCGCTGGCAGGATCATTCGGTGCGCGCGCTGGAGATCGTTTCAGAATGGGTCGGCGGCGCAGAGAAACTGGCGGTTGAAAATTTGGAAACTTATCCGCTTGATTTCATTCAGCCCGTGCTCGACCGCATCCCCGTCAGCCGCTGTGTGGATATTGGTCATTTGTGGTTGGATGGTCACGATCCGATTCCGTATTTGCAAGCCGCGCTGCCGCGCACGCGCGTGATCCATATCCATGGAATCGCCGAACGTGACCATCGCTCACTGGCTTTCATGCCGCAGGAAAAAGTCCGCGTCGTGTGGGATGAAATTATCCGCGTGAAATATGCGGGAGTGCTGACCCTTGAAATTTTCTCGGAGGAGGATTTTCTTTCTTCGATGGACGTGATTAATACAATATCTCAAAACCAATCAAAACCGTCACGTTGAAAACGTGACCTACTTTACCTTTAGTTTTCGCTAACAAAAAGAGGTAATAGGGTTGTTGGGGCGATATTTTTGATTCGCGCCAGGTGACCTACGGGTAAATGGGAAGTAGCCGAGTTCTTTTTTCGAAGTCGTCCTGAAAGATTGGCAAGTGTGGGAAATGCCTGTCC